>DAORVZ010000024.1:0-10908 GCA_035434005.1 Lacunisphaera sp. | reverse complement strand
TAGGAGCCTGCTTGCAGGCGATCCGTGGGTAATGTCGCATTCGAATCGCCTGCAAGCAGGCTCCTACAGGGGAGAAGCTGCATGAAATAGTTTGGCCCGACCCCCGGGGCCTGCCTCACTTCGCGGATGCCCCAGCCGGCCGGCCCCTCCAACACCTTCGTCTCGCGCATCAGCCTCGTGGGGCGGAGCGCCGGGTTGGTGAAGAACCTGGCGGGCTTCCGGAAGCAGCACCACACGGTGCCGGATGCTGTGAACGCTGCGACCACGGCCTTCCTCGGCAAGTTGTGCGCGACCGAGCTGGCGGAGGAGGCCGAGGGCTTCTTCCAGCGGAGCAAGGCGGCCTTCGCCTACAGGCGCACCGACCTGGCCCTGGAGGTGGCGAGCCCGACAGCGGTGCTGACGGCGAAGGACTTCACGCTGGAGTTAGGCTATGCGCTGGAGAAGACGAATGCCGCCGGTTACGAGGTGACCCGCACGCTGCACAGCCTGCGCGAGGGCGGTTTGGTGGCGCGGCCGGAATTCAACGAGCTGTTTGCCGCGATGTTCACCGGCATGGTCTTCGGGCTGGCCAAGGGCGTGAAGGTCGAGGCGGTGATCGACGCCGTCGAGGGCCGGGGCGGCGAGGACGGTCTCGCGGTCAGTTATCCGTCGGATTGCCGGCATTGCGTGCTGCTCGTGGATGGTGTGTCGGCGGAAGTCATTTGTGACGGGGCGACCTTGGAGATGCAGTTTCCGAAGCCGGGCTCGCCGGCCGAGCTGGTCGAGGCGTTCGCGGCGGTGCGGTCGGCCTTCGCCCTGACGAAGAACCGCGTGCTGGCGGGATTGCTATAAAAAAGGCGGCCCGCCTGGGCCGCCTTGGAACAAAAACGTAAGCGAAGGCTTACTTGATCATGTCGGCCACGAAGGCGCGCTCCTCGACGAGTTCCTTGTTCGTCGCGGCGAGTTTCTGTTGGGAGAAGGCGTCGCTGAGATCATAGCCGGTGATGACCTCGTAGCTGCCAGGGGTCGTCGTGCGCACGGGCATGCCGGCCCAGACGTTGGCGTCGAAGCCGTAGAGGCCGTTCGACTTCACGGCGATCGAGTGGATGGCGCCGGGGGTCACGAGGCTGCGGACGTGATCGACGAGGGCGTTCGCGGCCGAGGCGGCGGAGGAGAGACCGCGGGCGGCGATGATTGCGGCACCGCGTTTGCCGACGGTCTCGCAGAACGGGCCCTGCAGCCAGGCATCGTCATTGATGACCTTGGCGGCCGGCTGGCCGTTGATGGTGGCGTGGGCATACGCCGGGAACATGGTCGGGCTGTGGTTGCCGTAGATGAAGATATCCTTCACGGCCGTGAGATCGACGCCGGCTTTCTTGGCGAGCTGGGTCTGCGCGCGGTTCTGGTCGAGGCGCACCATGGCGGTGAAACGTTCGGCAGGGAGACGCTTGGCCTGCGAGGCGGCGATCATGCAGTTCGTGTTGGCGGGATTGCCCACGACGGCGACGCGGGCATCGGCCGCGGCGACGGCGTCGATGATCTGGCCCTGGCCGATGAAAATCTTGCCGTTGTCCTTGAGCAGGTCGGCGCGCTCCATGCCGGGGCCGCGCGGCTTGGCGCCGATGAGCAGGCACCAGTTGGCGTCCTTGAAGCCGACGCCCGCGTCGGAGGTCTGGACGATCTCCTTGAGCAGCGGGAAGGCGCAGTCGTCGAGTTCCATCGCGACGCCTTCGAGCGCCTTGAGGGCCTTCTCGATCGGGGCCTCGATCAACTGGAGGATGACCGGCTGGTCGGGGCCGAACATCGCGCCGGAGGCGATGCGGAAAAGGAGCGAGTAACCGATCTGACCGGCGGCGCCGGTGACTGCGACACGGATGGGGGTTTTCATAAGGAGGTAAGGTTTAGCCCGCGAATGACGCGAATCGACGCCAATTTTTGAGGGCAGGTTGAAATCAGCAGGCGTTGTGGGCGTGAAAGCCGGGCTGTTGGCCGGGCTTCATTTGAAGCGCGGCGCGAGGGCGGCGTGGATCTCGCGCACGAGGGCCTCGGTGGTCGGCCAGTCGATGCAGCCGTCCGTTATGGAAACACCGTATTGCAGCTGCGCGCTGAGTTGGGGGAAGAGCTGGTTGCCGGCGCCGAGGTTGCTCTCGATCATCGCGCCCATGATGGACTGGTTGCCGGTGGCAATCTGTGCGAGGAGCTGGCGCATGACCTCGGGCTGCAATTCGGGCTTTTTCGCGGAGTTGTCATGCGAGCAATCGACCAGGATGGATTTCATCAGGCCCGCCTTGGCGAGCAACTGCTCGGTCTGCGCGATGTGGGCCGGCGAATAATTGGGACCGGCCGCGCCGCCGCGGAGCACGATGTGGCAGTCTGGGTTGCCGCGGGTGACGATGGCCGAGGCCGAGCCGTCGAGATTGATGCCGAGGAAGGTCTGGGACTGCGCGGCGGCCTTGATGGCGTTGGTCGCGGAGGCGATGGAGCCGTCCGTGCCGTTCTTGAAGCCGAGCGGCATCGAGAGGCCGGAGGCCATCTGCCGGTGGGTCTGCGACTCGGTGGTGCGGGCGCCGATGGCGGACCAGCAGACCAGGTCGGCGATGTATTGCGGCGTGATGGGGTCGAGCAGCTCGGTGGCCGTGGGTAGGCCGAGGTCGAGCACGTCGCGCAGGAAGGTGCGGGCGAGGCGCAGGCCGGTGGCGATGTCGTGCGAGCCGTCAAGGTGCGGATCCATGACGAGGCCCTTCCAGCCGACGGTCGTCCGGGGTTTCTCGAAATAGACGCGCATGACGATCATCACGCGGTCGTTCACCTCGCGGGCGAGGGCGGCTAGGCGGCGGGCGTAGTCGCGGCCGGCCGCGAGGTCGTGGATGGAGCAGGGGCCGATGATCAGCAGGAAGCGCCGGTCGTCGGTGAAAATGAGTCGGTGAATTTCACGCCGGGTGCGGGTGACGAACTCGGCCTGAGCCTCGGTCTTGGGCAACTCCGCGAGCAACGCGGCGGGCGAGGGCAGGGCACGGGTCTCGACGACATTGATGTCGGAAGTCTTCTGCATGAAGGGCCAGCTTGGGGGGGCCGGGCGGCGAGGATCAAGTCCTTGCTGTGTGCTACGAATTAGGGCAAAGAAAAGGCCGGTCGCCTACCCCTAAGCGACCGGCCATTGCTTTCTTAGTTACCCCAAAACTCCCCGCTAAGCGGGGAGAAGTGTTAGTTGACTGCCATATATCTACCTCGTTCCATTTATTCGTCAACCAGAAGATCATAAGATTCTTAAATCCTGCGACAAACACATACATACCAGTAGTTTAAGGCAATAAAAATTATAATTTCCTAGAAAAATGCGCACCTTCAAATATCGTCCAAACACCCTTATTCGGGCCACGGGAGAGGATGCGTTTACGTTCCTGCAGGGGCAATTCACCAATGAATTGCGGCAACCGTCCGGCAGTGCGACCTATGGACTTTGGCTTAATCAAAAGGGAAAAGTTCTCGCCGACAGCCAAGTGATGAGAATTTCTGAAAACGAATTCCTGATCTGCAGTGAATTTTCGCCGGCCGCGATCATACGGCAACGGCTGGAGGAATACATCGTCGCCGACGAGGTCGTGCTGGCTGATGAAACCGCGACCGGCCACGCGCTCGCGCTCTGGGGCGAAGGTGGCCAGGAAGCGATCAGGCGGTTGATTGGAGAGGTGCCGGCCCCGGGCCGGTTTGTGCGGAACGGTGAGCTGCTGGTTTTTTGCGGACGCCGCCTGCCGGGCGACAACTGGGTGTTGCTTGGCCCCGAAAAAGCGTTCGCGGAAATCCGCGAACACCTGCTGGCAGGCGGCGCGGTGGATACCGGTCCGGCCGAGATGGAATTTGAGCGGATCACGGCGGGCCTCCCGGTCGTGCCGGCGGACATTGGCCCCGGCGACCTGCCGAACGAGGGTGGGCTGGAGGATGCGGCGATCTCCTACACCAAGGGTTGTTATCTCGGGCAGGAAGTCATGGCGCGTTTGAAAAATCTGGGCCAAGTGCGCCGCCAACTGCGGGTCGTGCGCGGTCGGGGCACACCGCCGGTTGCGCAGGCAGCGCTATATCAGGGCGAGAAAAAGGTCGGCGAGATCCGTTCGGTCGGCACGCGGGCCGACGAGTTTGCCGCGTTGGCGATGTTGTCGCTGGTCAATTTCACACCGACGGCCGGCCTCAGCCTCGAGCCAGTCGGACCGGTGGTCATGACGGTGGACGCCCATGGATGAGCTGGCCCAGTTGACCAAGCTGTGTGGCGGCCTTGGCGCCACGCGGGTGCAGGCGGAGGCCATGGCGCGGCAACTGATCAAGCGCGCCGACCAGCTCGTCGCCGAGCGCGGACAAACCCGCGAGGAAGTGATGGCTTATTTGCTGCGACTGGTGGTGCAGGGCCGCAGCGGTGAGGTGCCGAAGGAGTTTCAACCACTCCCGTCCGGCGTGACGCCGGATCAGAACAAACCGGACAGTTCCGCAAAGTAGGCGTCCACCCAGCGGTGAGCGCCGAAGAAATAAATCAGGGCGGCCACGCCGAGCATGGGACCGAAGGGCACGTGCACGCCGAGGCCGAGCTCGGCGGGTTGGCCCTCGGGGGTTTCGGCGGGCGGGGCGACCGGGGAGGCCCGGCCGGTGATTTTTTGCCAGAGCAGGGCGACGATGAACCAGGCGCACCCGAGCATGGCGCCGCCGAACATGCCGAAGACCGCGCCCTTCCAGCCGACGAAGGCGCCGAGCGCGCCGAGGAATTTCACGTCGCCGAAGCCCATGGCCTCCTTCTTCAGGATCGCCTCGGCCCAGAGCGCGATCCACAGCACCAGGGCGGAGCCCAATCCCAGCCCGAGCAGCGCGTCGCGACCGGACCGCAGGCTGGCGAGGGCGAAAAACTCGTGGCTCTGCCCATGGAGCGAGGGCAACAGCAGCGACAACATCAGCCCGACGGCGGCACCGCCGACCGTGAAAACATCCGGGATGATCATGTGATCTAGGTCGATGAACAGCGCGCAGATCACGATGGAGCACAGCACGGCACCGGCGACCGCCTTGCCGGCCGGGAACAGCAGCCAGCAGGCCAGAAATAGCAGAGCGGTCAGCAGCTCGATGGCCGGATAACGGAAGCTGAACGGCCGGCCGCAGCAGCGGGCGCGCCCGCGCAGCAACAGCCAGCTCAGCACCGGGATGTTGTCATGCCAGGCAATCGGTTTGCCGCAGCCGCAGTGCGAAGGCGGTGAGACGACGGACTCGTTCTTCGGGATGCGATAGATGCAGACATTGAGGAAACTCCCCACGCAGGCGCCGACGGCGGCGGCGAAGAGCGGGTAAAACCACGGGAAGGCGACGGCGACTTCTTGGAAGGCGTCCATGTCAGGCGGGGTTGAGCGTGGCCCGGGCGGCGGCCTGCATGACCGGCACGGGCGCGGTCGCGCCGGTCCAGATCTCGAGCGCGCGCGCCCCTTGGTGGATCAGCATGGAGAGGCCATTCGCGCCGGGCATGCCGAGTTCGGCGGCCTGACGAAGCAGGGTGGTTTGGGGCGGGCGGTAGATCATGTCGTAGACTCGGGCCGGAGCGGGGAGTTTCTTCAGGTCAATGGGTGCCGCGTCGGCCGGCGAGAGCCCGAGGGAGGTGGCGTTGATGACGGTGGCACCGGCCGGCAGGCCGGGCGGGGGATTGGCCAGGTCGAAGCCGCGGACCGTGGACTCGCCAGCGAACACCTGCAGGTTGGCCAAGAGCGCGTCGAGGGTGGCGGCGGTGCGGTTGCCGATCCATAGGGACGCACAGCGCGCGCGCAGGCACTCGATGGCGGCGCCGCGGGCGGCCCCGCCGGCTCCGAGCAAAATCACGTGGGCTCCGGCCAGTTCCGCGCCGAGGTCCTCGCGCAGCGCGGTGGCCAGGCCGTAACCGTCGGTGTTGGCCCCGTGCCAGCCGGCCTCGGTGCGGGTGAGGGTGTTCGCGGCCCCGGCGGCGCGGACAAAGGCGTCGCTGGTGACGAGATGTTCCACCGCGAGCGATTTGTGCGGCACGGTCAGGTTCAGCCCGTGAAAGTTGCGCTGGTGGAAGAGCGCGAGGGCCTGCGGCAATTCCTCCGGGGCGATGTCGAACTTGAAATAGCGCCAGTCAGCGAAATGCGATTGGGCGCGGGCGAGGTCGGCGAGCGCGGCGTTGTGGATGGCGGGGCTGAGCGAGTGGGCGACCGGGCGGCCGATGACGGCGAGCGCGGGGCCGGGAAAGGACCAGGCGGCTAGGTCGGCCAGGGTGTGGATGGATTCGGCGGCGGCGCTCATCAGGCGGCGGCAGCAAAGCCCGATTCTCAGCGGAGAACGAGCCCGATTTTCCGCCCACGCGGCTACGGCTGGGCGTGCCGCGCGTGGGTCGCCTCGAACTCGGCGACAAACTCTGCGAACAGGTGCGCGTGATCCAGCTCGCCGGCCGCCGAGTAGTGGTTGACGAGATTGCGGCAGCACCGGCAGAGCACCTCGCGCACCGGGGTGGGGGCGAGGTCGGTGACGACGGCCTGGGCCTGGCGCGAACGCAGCAGGGCAAAGGCCTCGCCGACGCTCAGGAAAATCCCGGCGTTGAAGGGATCGATGAAGAAGGGCACCTTCTCCCGATAACACCCGACCAGAAAGTGGCCGGGCAGGCCGACCGGCGCGAGGTCCAGGCCCGCGCGCTCGGCGACCAGCAGATAGACGATAGAGAGGGAGAGCGGGGTGCCCTTGCGGCGGAGCAGCACCTGGTCGAGGTGGCTGTTGAGCGGATCGGCGTAGTGGTCGGTGTTGCCGCGCAGGCCGTGCTCGTGGAAGAGCACCCGGTTCAGCACGCGGCATTTTTCGCGCGGGGTGGCCGGCTCGGCTATCAACTGGCGGCAGCGGGCGGCCAGCGCGTCCAGCTGCAGGCAGCAGGCGCCGACATCGAGCCCGGGATTGACGGTGCGGCTGAGCAACAAAGCGCCAGTCTCAAGTTCATAGTTGAGCGAGCGGATGAAGCCGCGGAACTCGGTGACCGGGTCGGAAAAATTCAGCTCCCGCAGATACGCGGCCGCGTGCAGGGCCAGGAGGCGGTTGGGCTGGCTGGCCAGGTGGCGGAGCAGCTCCACGCTCTCGCGGCCATGCTGCGCAAACTGGGCGAGGAGCGCGGAGCGCACGGTGGGCGAGGGATCGTCGAGCAGGGCCGCCAGGGCTTTCCGTTGCGCGGCCGTGTATTTTTGCGCTTCCACGGAAGAGCAGCGAAGTTGGTTCCCGTCGCAGCGCAACGCGGAAAGTTTTCGCGCGCGGGCGGATTTTGCTGGAGTCCGGGGAATCCGGTCGTGGCGGCAAACCAATGGATTCACAAAACCCGTCATTCTGAGCGGAGCGAAGAATCCAGTTGATGCATCGATACCGCGAGCCTGCGGATATCCCGATGGATCCTTCGCTTCGCTCAGGATGACAAAGTGAATGAACAAATTTTCCCCAAATCCGGATATGGTCCGCCAGCGGGCGGCCTACCGCGGCCCGAAGAGCGCCGAGCCGACGCGCACCAGCGTGCTGCCCTCGGCGATCGCGGCCTCGATGTCGCCGCTCATGCCCATGGACAATACGCGCAATGGCGCGCCAGTGCGGGCGGCGAGCTGGTCGCGGATGGTTCGGAGATGCGCAAAGGTGCGGCGAGCCACGGCCGGATCGTCGGACAACGGCGCGATCGTCATCAGGCCGTCGACCTGGAGGTGCGGCCGGGCGAGCGCGCAGTCCAGCAGGCGGGGGGCGTCGGCGGGGGCCGCGCCGGATTTGGCGGGATCAAGGCCGGCGTTAACCTGCAGCAGCACGGGAAGCTTGCGGCCGAGTTCCCCGGCCGCACGGTCGAGGACGATGAGCAGCTTCTCACTGTCCACGCTCTGGATGCGCCCGAAATGAGTGGCAGCCAGCTTCGCCTTGTTGGACTGGAGGTGGCCGATGAGCTCCCAGCGCACCGGGGCGGTGGCCTGGGCGCGTTTTTCCACGGCTTCCTGCACGCGGTTTTCCCCGACAGCGGCCAGGCCGTAGCGGGCGGCGTAGTCGACCACCGCGGCGGGGTGTGTCTTGGTCACAGGCAGAAGCGTCACTTCCTGCGGGTCGCGACCGGCGGCACGACACAACGCGGCTATTCGCCCCAACAGGGTGTCGGCCCGCATCCGGAAGATTTCGTAATCGATAAACATCTATGAGAGCAGCTTTTAGAGTGGTATGCCGATAAGCATTGTTTATGCTGAACCCAATCCTAAAGGCCGTATGCAAATCGAAAACTTCAAAATTTTCGCCGACTTGGTTGAGACCAAGAGTTTCTCCAAGGCTGCTAAATTGAATGGCATCACGCAGTCGGCGGTGAGCCAGCAGGCGCGATCCATGGAGCGCAATTTCAAGACGCTGATGATCGACCGCAGCCAGAAGCAGTTCAACCTGACCCGCGAGGGGCAGCGCATCTACGAGGCCGCGAAGGAAATCCTGCACGTCTATGAGAAGCTGGAGAGCGAGCTGCAGGAGATGAAAAAGGTCATCAGTGGCACCATCCGCATTTCCACCATCTATTCCATCGGGCTGCACGAGCTGCCGCCCTACATCAAGAAATTCCTGCACGACTTTCCGTCCGTCAACGTGCGGGTCGAATACCGCCGCTCCAACTTGGTTTACGAGGACATCCTGCACAACTCCGTCGATTTCGGCCTCGTCGCCTTCCCGCAGCGCATCCGGCAGATAGAGAACATCGCGTTCCGCAATGACACGCTGGTGCTGATCGCGCATCCCCAGCACCCGCTGGCCCAGATTGGCGAGGTGGATATCAAGGCGCTGGCCGGCCACAAGTTCATCGGCTTTGATCCGGACATCCCGACCCGGAAGGCGGTGGACCAGATTTTCCGCGACTACAAACTCGAGATCGCGCCGGTGATGGAGTTCGACAACATCGAGACGGTGAAGCGCGCCGTCGAGATCGACCACGGCGTGGCCATCGTGCCGCAGGCGACCGTGGTCCAGGAGGTGAAGCAGGGCACGCTGGCGGCCATCAGCTTCAAGGGGAAGGAATTCACCCGGCCGCTGGCCATCCTGCACCGCAAGGGCCGCGTGCTGACGCCGGCCATGAAAAAATTCATCGAGGTCCTCAGCATCGAGCAAACGGGGGCCTGAGGCACGCCGCCGCATTTATCCGGGAACAAGACCGCGACTGGCGGCTCCCATCGATCAACCACCATGAATACACGCCGCATCCTCTCCGTTTTTGGCGCCGTGGCGCTGCTGACCGCCGGCGCGGTGATGTTCACCAACGCGCGGGCGGCGGGGGCGGCCGCCGTGGAAGCAGTCGGCCGGCAGGCCCCGGCGTGGCGGCTCAAGGATCTGGATGGCCGCGAGGTGAGCTCCGAGCAGTTCAAGGGCAAGGTGGTCGTGGTTGATTTCTGGGCCACCTGGTGCGGGCCGTGCGTCGAGGAGATACCCGGCTACATCGCCCTGCAAAAAAAATACGGCTCGGCCGGGCTGGTGATCGTCGGCGTCTCGCTGGATCGCCGGGGCCCGGCGCAGGTGAAGCAGTTCGCCCAGGCCAGGGGCATGAACTACACGCTCGTCATGGGTGACGAGGCGGTGGTGGAGGCATTTGGTGATTTTCAGGCCATCCCCACCACGTTTCTGATCAGCCGCGAGGGCCTCATCCTGCACCAGAAGACCGGCGCGGCACCCGCCGAGGAATACGAGAAGCTGGTGCAGGCGGCGCTCCAGTAGGCCGCGCCCCTCCGATTTGGATTGAAGCCGGGCTGGTCTGCCCGGTTTTTGGTAGGCCGCCGCCATGAAGCTGACCGCCAGCCTGCTCCTGCCCCTCGCCTGCGCGTTGATCTACGTGCTGGGGGCGCTGACGGTGAAGCGCGCCACCGCCTTCGGCGTCGGCATCTGGCGCACGAGCTTTCTCTCCAATGTGGCTCTGGCGGGCTTGTTTGTCCCGGTGTGGTTTCTGCAGGGTGGGGAAATTCATCCGTGGGCGGATTACTGGCAGCCGGCGGTCACCGCGCTGTGTTTCTTCGGCGGCCAGGCACTCACGTTTCTGGCGCTGAACCGGGGCGACGTGTCGGTGACGACGCCGGTGATGGGCACGAAGGTGATCCTCGTGGCCCTGTTCAGCAGCCTGCTGCGTGTGGGCGAGGTGCCCTGGCAGTGGTGGGCCGGGGCGGCGCTCAGCACCGCCGCCATCGCGCTGTTGCACCTCGGCGGGGCGTCCCGGCGCCGGCACGTCGGGCCGACCGTGTTGCTCGCCTTCGCCAGCGCGACGGCCTTCAGTCTGGGCGACGTGCTGCTCCAGAAATGGGTGCCGGGCTGGGGCTGGGGCAATTACTTCCCGCCGATGGCGCTGATGATCGGGCTGCTCTCCTTCACGCTGGTGCCCCTGTTCAAGGCGCCGCTGACGGCCCTGCCGCCGGCGGCTTGGCGCTGGGTGGCGCCGGGGGCGTTGCTCATGGGGATCAACAACGCGGGCGTGGTGGTGGCGATCGCGCTCGTGGGCAGCGCCACCGTGGTGAACATCATCTACAGCGTGCGCGGCCTGTTCAGCGTGCTGCTGGTCTGGGCCATCGGGCATTGGTTCACCAATGACGAGCAACACCTCGATGGCCGCGTGCTCCGGTTCCGCTTCATCGGGGCCACGCTCATGGTGGCGGCGATCGTGCTGGTTTTGCTCTAGCCGCGTCGGCCGATCATGCAGCCAGCTGGTCGGGCTTGGCCGGCTCGGCGGGCGACTGCCCCTTCAGCGGCCGCAGTGGCGGCTTGGGCTCCGGGTGCGCCACCGGGCTGTGCGCATCGGGCTCGGTGGCCACGAGGAGCGATAGGAGAGTGAGGATGATGAGGGCGGCAATCATTGCTTGATGTGGCCGGGCGGGTCAGGCGCAGGCCGGGAAAAATGTTTCCGATGCTACTCCTAACACCACCAAGCCGGGC
>DAORVZ010000023.1:0-11025 GCA_035434005.1 Lacunisphaera sp. | reverse complement strand
CGACCGTGATGGCCGGCAGGCCCGAGGGCACGGCGGTGAGGCGGCGGACGACCTCGGCGATCTTGCGCTCGGCGCGGTCGTTCGGCGGGAGCTGCAGGAAGGATTGCGGATCGCGGATTGGGGATTGCGGATTGGCGGAATGGCTGACGATGGCCTTGTCCTTCAGCAGTGCATCGATGCGCGCCTGCAGCAGCTCGGCGGAGGTTTCGAGTAGCGTCGCAGAATAATCGACGAGCTCGCCGCGCGGGTAGGCGGTGTGGCCTTCCTCCTGTAGCGTCTCGAGCGCGTAGATGAGGCCGGCGTCGAGGCGCGGCGGGGCGTCGTTGGCGTATCCGAGGTTGATGGCGATGCGGTCGGCCGTCTTGAAGCCGATGCCGTCGATCTCGCGGGCGACGCGGTAGGGTTCGTCGGTGATGACCTGTTTCGCCTCGGGGCCGTATTGGTTGACGAGCTTCACGCACTGCGAGGTCGTGACGCCGTAGGTCTGGAGGAAGATGTGCACCTCGCGCAGGGTCTTCTGCTCCTCCCAGGCGGTCTTGATGGCGGTGGCGCGGACCTTGCCGATGCCCTCGACCTTGCGGAGCTTGCCGGACTCCTCGCTGAGGATGCGGAAGGTGTCGGTGCCGAAGGTGTCGACGATCTTGTTGGCGTAGACTTTGCCGATGCCCGGCACGAGGCCGCTGCCGAGGTATTTGCGGATGCCGTAGACGGAGGAGGGGAGCTCGGACTTGTGCGTGACGATCTTGAACTGCGCGCCGTGCTGCGCGTGCCGCGTCCATTCACCCGTCAGCAGGAGGGTCTCGCCGCACTGCACGCCCGGCAGTGCGCCGACGATGGTCACGCGGTCCTCGGCGGCCTTGGCGGTCTCGGGGCGCAGCTCGGCGATGGTGTAGTGGTTCTCCTCGTTGAAGAAGATGATGCGCTCAAGGACGCCGGTCAGGGAGGTGGGAGCGGGGGAGGCCACGGAGGGCCCACAGATGCACACAGATGCGCGGGGAGGCAATACCGGCGCAATCGACTTCGCGGGAAATCCGGCCATATCGGGGTCATGCGCTATTTCGACGACCTGCAAGCAGGCGATAAATTCAACACCGCCGAATACGAGATGACGGCGGAGGAGATCATCGCGTTCGGGCGGAAGTTCGACCCGCAGGCCTTTCACACCGATCCGGTGGCGGCGAAAGGCACGTTGTTCGGCCAGTTGGTGGCGAGTGGCTGGCACACGGCGGCCGTGAGTATGCAGCTGATGGTGCTCGGGGAGATGGCGCTCGATGGCGGTGTCATCGGGCAGGGGATGGAGTCGCTGCGCTGGCCGCGGCCCGTGCTGCCCGGCGACCGGCTGCGGGTGGTGACGGAGATCGAGGAACTGCGCCCGGCACCGGCCCGGCCCGACCGCGGTTTGGTCAAGCTCCGTTGCCGCACCTACAACCAAAACGACAAGGTGGTGCAGGACATGACGGCCACGCTGCTGGTGGCGAGGCGACCGGCCTGATTGCGGCGTTGCCTTGGCAGTGCGGCGCGGGCTGAATGGCGGGCATGAAATCCCTCGCCGACGGCCTGGTCGTGCTGGTGGCCTTGTTGCACCTGTATTTTCTCGTGCTGGAAATGTTCCTGTGGACGAAGCCCTATGGCCGCCGCGTGTTCGGACTGACGGCGGAGAAGGCCGCGCTCACGAAGTCTCTCGCGATGAACCAGGGGCTCTACAACGGCTTCCTCGCCGCCGGGCTTGCGTGGGGTCTGCTGGCCGGGGCCGACGGCCATGTCATCAAGGTGTTTTTCCTATCGTGCGTGATCGTCGCCGGCGTGTTCGGCGCGGCGACGGCCAGCCGGAAAATCCTGTGGGTGCAGGCCGTGCCGGGCGCGCTGGCGCTGGGGCTGGTGTGTCTGGCGAACGGGTAGGGCGGGACGGCCCGTCCCGCCTTGGCTCACCGGGCCGGTGCGTCCTACCTCAAGGCGGCACCCGCCGCGGTCAAACCGGCGTAGATTTCCGTCGCGCCGGCGGCGCGCAATTCCGGCTCCGAATGCGTGCCGGTGGTGACGCCGATGAAGCTGAGGCCGGCGTTCTGCGCGGCGGCCAGGTCGTAGGGCGAGTCGCCGACGAGGGCGGTCGTGCCTGCCTCGCCTGCGATCGCGGCCAGGGCGTGCGCGGTGAACCGGGGGTCGGGTTTTATCCAGGCGACATCCCTGGCGCCGAAAACCCCCGCGAGGAGCGGATCGAGCCCGAGGTGCGTGCAGACCTCGCGGGCCGCGTAGCCGCGCTTGTTGGTCAACACGGCGCAGCGGACGCCACCGTTGCGCAGTTCCGCCAGCAGTTCGCGGGCACTGGGCAGCAGGGTGACGTCGGCGAGATTGGTGGCATTCCAGTGCTCGATGAAAAGGGGCAGTGCGGCGGCGACGTGTTCCCGGCCGGCGAGCCGGGCTATGGCCTCGTCCAGCCCGCCGCCGACGGCGGCGCGGACCATCGCCAGGGTGGGCTCGGGCAGGCCGAGTTTCCGCATCGCGTAGGCATGGCAGCGGTGAATGGCGCCGAAATGGTCGATGAGCGTGCCATCAAGATCGAAGAGAACGGTGCGGAAGCGCATGGGGGAACAAGGTGCAGTGGCAGCCGGCCCCTTGGCACGGAAAAAATGATCCGGCCTCCGCATGGAAAATCATCTGGCGCGTCGGCCCGTCCCGCACAAAGGTGTCCCCGTCCCATGCCGCCCGCCCCCGCCCCGCCCGCCGCCCGCGCCGACACCGTGATGGAAGGCCCGGTGCTGCGCGTCCGGCTCGCGGGCGGCTGGCAGATCAGCGCCGCGCGGCCGAACTGGGCGGAAACCCTCGCCGGTCGGGCGCCGCAGCGCGTGGTGCTCGAAGCTGACGGGCTCGCCGACTGGGACAGCTCGCTGCTCCTGTTCCTGTTCGAGACGCAGCTCTGGTGTCGGATGGCGGGTGCCTATTGCGACACCAAGGCGCTGCCGGGAAAGATGCACGCCTTGCTCAAGCAAATGTCGGTTTCACACGAGACCACCGTGCCCTTCGATCGCTCGGAAAATTTCTTCACCGGGGTCGGCGAGGCCACGCTGGACGCGGTGCAGAAGGCGCGGGTATTCACCCATTTCATCGGCGAGTGCGTGATCGGCGTGAACCGAATCTGGAAGCGCCCGCAAAAATTCCGCTGGGCCGACGCGATCGAGGAGATGCAGAACTGCGGCGCGATGGCCCTGCCCATCGTGAGCCTCATCAGCTTCCTCGTCGGCGTGACGCTGGCCTACATCGGGGCCATCGTGCTGCGCCAATACGGCGGCGACATCTACGTGGCCGACCTCGTAGGCCTGTCCATGGTGCGCGAGATGGGCGCGCTCATGACCGGCGTGGTGCTCGCCGGCCGCACCGGTGCGGCCTACGCGGCCACGCTGGGCAACATGAAGGCCAACGAGGAAATCGACGCTCTTGAGACCCTCGGCATCCCCGCCATTGATTTTCTCGTGCTGCCGCGGCTGCTGGCGCTCTTCGTGATGATGCCGCTGCTTACGCTCTACGCCAACGCCCTCGGCATCGTCGGGGGCATGACGGTGGCCAGCGGCGTCCTGTCCATCCCGCCAGCGGCCTATTGGGTGGAATTGCTGACCATCGTGGATCTGTCGGATCTGTTTGTTGGCGTGACCAAGGGCGCTACCTTCGGCCTCATCATCGGCTTGTCAGGCTGCTTGCGCGGCATGGAGGCCGAGCGTAGCGCCGGCGGCGTCGGCCGGGCGGCGACCTCGGCGGTCGTCACCGCCATCCTGCTCATCATCGTGGCCAACGCGCTTTACGCCGTGATTTTCGACATCCTCGGCCTGTGAGACCATGAACCCCGCCCCCGCCCATCCCGCCCCCGCCCCGGCCGCCATCGCGGTGACCGGCCTGCAATGCGGCTATGACGGGCGCATCGTGCTGAAGGACGTCAACTTCACCGTCCAGCGCGGCGAGGTCCTCTTCGTCATCGGCGGCAGCGGTTGCGGCAAGAGCACGCTGCTCCGCCATCTGGTCGGCCTGCATGCGCCGATGGCGGGCGAGGTGCAGTTCTCCGGCCGGTCGTTCACCGCCGCCGATCTCGCCACGCGCCGCAGCCTGCTCAAGACCTTCGGCGTGCTCTACCAGGGCGGCGCGCTGTGGAGCTCGCTCACGCTGCGGCAGAATGTGGCCCTGCCCCTGGAGGAGCACACCCCGCTCTCCGCCCGCGAGATCGCCGAACTCACCAGCCTGAAGCTCGCGCAGGTCGGCCTGACCGGTTTCGAGGACTATTACCCCGCCGAGATCAGCGGCGGCATGAAAAAGCGCGCCGGCCTGGCCCGCGCGCTGGCCCTCGATCCCGCCATCCTGTTTCTCGACGAGCCCTCGGCCGGCCTCGATCCCATCACCTCGCGCAAGCTCGACGATCTCGTGCTGCAACTCCGCGATACCTTTGGCACCACGCTGGTCGTGGTGTCGCACGAGTTGGCGTCGATCTTCGGCATCGCCGACCGGGTGATCATGCTCGACCGCGACGCGCAGGGGATCATCGCCGAGGGCCCGCCCGCCCGTCTGGCTGAGAGCTCGCGTGATCCGCGCGTGACCGAGTTCCTCATGCGCCGTGACCGGCCGCCGGTCACCCCGGCCGGATGAAAAACCTGTCCAATCCCCGTCAATCCCTCTAACCGTTTCTCCCCAGTGAAAACCAAGGTCAGCCCAGCCGCCGTCGGCATCTTCATGATCGGAGCGCTCGCACTCGGCCTGATCGGGCTGCTGTCCTTCGGCAGCCTGAGCCTCTTCAGCAAGCCGCACCGCTTCATGGTGTATTTCGACGAGTCGATCCACGGCCTCGACCTCGGCTCGCCGGTGAAGCTGCGCGGCGTGCGCGTCGGCCGCGTGGTTGACCTCGCCGTGAACTACGATGACGTGGCCAACAAGTCCGTCGTGGCCGTCACCTGCGAGCTGACCCGCAACGTTATCACCGACGCGAAGGGTGCATCCCAGAAGATCGCCGGTCCGGCCGACATCCAGGCGATGGTGGATCACGGCCTGCGGGCGCAGCTCGGGGTGCTCGGCCTCGCCACCGGCCTGCTGTTTGTGGAACTCGACTTCGAGGAGCACCCCCACACGCCGGCGCCGAAACCCGACCCCGCGCAGAAATACGTGGTCATCCCCGCCATGGCCTCGGCCATCTCCGAATACCAGGCCAGCATCAGCGAAATCCTGAGTGACCTGCGCAAGGTGGATTTCGCCGGCATCTCTCAGGACACCAAAACCCTCCTGGCCACCGCCAACCGGAAACTCGGCGAGGCGGATGTGAAGGGCCTGAGCGACAAGGTCGGCGCGGCGGCCGACGCCGTCACGACTTTCGTGAACTCGCCCGAGGCGAAGCAGACCTTCCTCAACCTCAACGCCGCCCTCACTGATCTCCGCGTCGTGCTCGCCCGCATCGACGGCAACGTCGGCCCGATCAGCGCCGAGCTGAAGCAGACGCTCGCCGACGCGCAGGCCGCGCTGAAGAGTCTCGACGCCACCGCGGCCACCACTCAGCGCTTCATCGCCGCCCAGGGCAGCGTGGGTGACGAGGCCACGGGCGCCCTGCGCCAGCTGGCGGACGCCGCCGCCGCGCTGGAGCGGCTCGCCGACGCCATCACGCGCAACCCCAGCTCGCTCATTGTCGGCAAAAAGAAACCCGATCAGCCTTAAGCTAGGAGACAACCACCGATGAACACAGATAAACACAGATGGAATGGGCGGTTCCTGGGCTCCCTGCTCCTGGCTGTCGGCTCCCTGCTGTTGCAGTCCTGCAACCTGCCGTCACCCCAGGCCAATCCGGTGCGCTATTTCACCCTCAGTGGTCCGGCGGCCGGATCGCTGGACGGCGCCACCGTGCGCCCGGTGCAGCTGGCCGGCCACTTGCGCGGCCGCCAGATGGCGGTGCGGGTCGCCGCGAACGAGGTCAGCTACCTGGAAAACGTGCGCTGGGCGGAATCGCTCGACGACGCCCTCACCCAGATGCTCCGCGCCCGCCTCGCCTCCGCTGGGGCCGGCCGGGTGGTCGCCGTGCAGGTCGCCCGCTGCGAACTCGTCCGCGCCGAGGGCGACAGCGTGCAACTGGCGGCGACTTGGACGGTCACCGCCCGGGATGGCACCGTGCAGCACGGCTCCTTCACGGCCAGCCCGCGCACGTGGGACGGCCGGGACTACGGCGCGCTCGTCGGCCAGATCCGCGACGCCGTCAACGAACTCGGCGACGCCCTCGCGTCGGCCCTCGGCGGCAAATGAATCACCCCATCCGGTCATTCTGAACGAAGTGAAGAATCCATCGGAAATTTGGCGGCGTCTTCAGGCTGCGAACCTCCTGCCGGATTCTTCGCCTCGGTCAGAATGACAAACTGAGATGGCCTCCGTCGAATCCAAGCTCCGCGATCTCCTCGAACTGGCGCAGGTCGTCCTCGATGACCTGCCCGTCGGCCTGCTCGTGCTTTCGGCCCACGGCAAGCCGCTCTGGTTCAACCGCGAGGCCGAGGTCGTCTGCGCCGTGTGGAACCGCACGCCGCTGCGCAAGGATGCGCTGCCGCTGAAACGCGCGGACTTCATCGTGCCGGCGGTGCTGTGGCAGGAGTGCCAGGCCTTGCTAGCGGCGGACGACCCGAACGGGGCGGTGCCCGAGCCCCGCATCCTCGACGAGGCGGACAGCGGATTGCATGCCGTCATCCGCTTGCAGCGGCGGCCTGGCCGCACGGGCCCGCCGGCGTGTTTTCTCCAGCTTGACTACCGCCGCCCGCGCGGCGACCGCGACCGCCCGATCTCGCCCGGGGCGCTCAGCCTGCTGTCGCGCCTGACCTTCCGCGAACGCGAGGTCGCACTGCGTATCCGCGACGGCCTGACGACCGAGGAGATCGCAAAGGAGCTCCGCCGCAGCAAGCTCACGATCAAGACGCAGCTCGCCGGCATCTTCCGCAAACTCGGTGTCGCCAACCGCTCGCGCGTGACGGCGATGTTGAACCGGTAGGAGGGTTCGCGCCTTGCTGAGGCTCGCGCACTACACAGACACCGAAGCGGTCAGCGGTAGGGCGGAGCGGCCCGCTCCGCCGCGAGGGAAATAGCATGTTCCCGGCGCACGGGGCCGGTGCGCCCTACCTGACTACCTGATAGGCGAGACTCCGTAACTGTAGGAGCGGGTTTATCCCGCGATGAATCGGGGCGTAAAGCTCCTCCTGCAGCAATCGATCCAACGCGCTGCGGTCAGCGCGCTCCGCCTTACTTCAGCGCGGCCGCGATGCGGGCGAGGGCGGTCGTGACGTTCTCGCGGGAGTTGAAGGCGCTGATGCGGACGTGGCCCTCGCCGCACTTGCCGAAGCCGGCGCCGGGGGTGCAGACCACCTGGGCCTTGTTCAGCAGCAGGTCGAAGAATTCCCAAGAGTCGCGGCCGGTGTTGACCCAGATGTAGGGGGCATTGTCGCCGCCGATGCAGGTCATGCCGAGTTGCGTCACGGCCTCGCGGATGAGCTTGGCGTTGCCGAGGTAGAAATCCGTGAGATCGCGCGTCTGCTTCTGGCCTTCGGCGGTGTAGACCGCGGCGGCGGCCTTCTGCACGGGATAGGAGACGCCGTTGAACTTCGTCGTGTGGCGGCGGTTCCAGAGGGCGTGGACGGACTGCTCGTGGCCGGCGGCGTCGCGGGCCTTGAGGGTCTTCGGGACGACGGTGTAGGCGCAGCGCAGGCCGGTGAAGCCGGCGAGCTTCGAGTAGCTGCGCATCTCGATGGCGACGTCGCGCGCGCCCTCGATCTCATAGATGGAACGCGGGATGCCCGGCGTGCGGATGTAGGCCTCGTAGGCGGCGTCGAAGAGGATGATGGCATTGTGCTGCTTCGCGTAGGCGACCCACGCGGTGAGCTGGGCCCGGGTGGCGACGGCACCGGTCGGGTTGTTGGGGAAACAAAGGTAGATGAGCTCGGCGGCGGTGGACGGCGGGGACGGCACGTAGCCGTTGGCGGCGGTCGAATCGAGGTAGATGATGCCGGTGTAGCGGCCGTCGACGTTCGCGCCGGTGCGACCGGCCATGACGTTGGTGTCGACATAGACCGGGTAAACCGGGTCCGGGATCGCGAGCTTGGTGTCGGCGGCGAAGATTTCCTGGATGTTGGCGACGTCGCACTTCGAGCCGTCGCTGACGAACACCTCGTCTGGCTCGACGTGGGCGCCGAGGGTCTGGAAATCGTGCTGCGCGATGGCCTCGCGGAGGAAGGCGTAGCCCTGCTCGGGGCCGTAGCCCTTGAAGGTGGCGCGGTTCGCCATCTCGTCGGTGGCGGCATGGAGGGCCGCGATGCACACCGGCGGGAGCGGCTCGGTGACATCGCCGATGCCGAGGCGGATGACCGGCTGGCCCGGGTGGGCGGCGACGTAGGCGTTCACGCGCTTGGCGATGTCGGCGAAAAGATAGGAAGCCTTCAGTTTCGAATAATTGTCGTTAATACGGATCATGGGAAAGGAGAAGTAGCGGGCAGTGAGTAGTGGGTAGCGAGTAGGTAGGGCCGATTTGGATGCTCACCACCCGCAACTCGATGCTCGCTACTGCTTCGCGAATGCGAGGCTTGATAAAGCGAATCGCTTCTGGATAGTTCAAGCCCGTTCCGGGTCATGCAAAAGATCGACAAAATCAACGACATGCGCGCCGCGGCGGCCGCCCTGCGCTCGGCCGGCCGGCGCGTGGCGCTGATCCCGACCGCCGGCGCCTTGCACGCCGGCCACGCCAGCCTCATCCGGTTGGCGCGCGAGACCGGAGCTGCGGTGGTGGTGTCGACCTTCGTCAATCCGTTGCAATTCGGCCCGAGCGAGGACCTCGCCAAATATCCCCGGACGCCGTCGTCGGACGTCCTGTTCGCCGAGAAGGAGTCGGTGGACGTGCTGTTCGTTCCGTTGGTGGAGGAGATGTATCCACGCGGTTTTTCGACCCATTTGCAGGAGGAGGTCATCAGCAAGCACCTGTGCGGCATCGCGCGCCCGGCGCTGTTCCGCGGCATGCTGACGTGCTGGCTGAAGCTTTTTAACATCGTGCGGCCCGACACGGTCGTGATGGGAGAGAGGGACGCCCAGCAAATCGCCGTGGTCCGCAAGGCCGCCGCCGATCTGTTGCTGCCGATCGAGATTCTCACCGGACCGGCCGTGCGCGACGCCGACGGCCTGGTGGTGAGCGCGCGCAACAGCTACCTGACGCCGACCCAGCGCGAGGAGGCGCAGGCCGTCTATGCCGCGCTGCGCCGGGCCAAGGAAATGGTCGAGTCGGGCGTTAAAAGCGCCGACCGGCTGGTGGCGGAGGTCACCCACCTCATCGCGGCCAAGCGGCGGTTGCGCGTGATCTATATTTCAGTGGTGGATCGCAACACGATGGAGCAGTTGCGCGAGGTCGCGCCCGGCCAATGCCTCATGGCCATCTCCTACTGGGTGGATGAGGTGCGGCTGACGGACAACATGCCGCTGTAGACGCGTGTAGGGGCTCAGCTCGTCTGCGCCCGACGAGGTGCCGGGCGGACACGAGGTCCGCCCCTACAAGCAATCCCATGAACGCCTGTGAATAACATGTCAGTCGCCGCAAAATTTCGCTCTGTCAGCCGCTGGTCTTCGAGGGTGTGAACTATCCGTGATCGCTCCGGGCGGATCCGCGATTTTGGCCTGCCGCGACCATCTACGGCCGGGTGCTCCTGGGGCGGAACGTAGGGGCCTTATCCCGATGAACTGTGCAAAACGCTGGGATTGTTTGGGTAATATTGATCGTGGCGATGGCCCTGTCACGACAGCGGGCTTTTGATGACGGGCTTTAGGGCGAAGGCCCGGCCACAATTACCTGCGAACGTGCGGGCGTGCGGCTGGCCGCGTCGGGGTGGTGCCGAGCTGCGCGATGGCCCCGAAGCGAGTGTGAATGAAAATCATAAAATCACGCCGCCACTTCCGGAGCGGGTGCGACTGCGGGGTTGTATTTTCGCCGCAACTTTGTGACGACAGAGGCGTTGTGAGTGCCACCTTCCCCTCCAAACCCCGCATCGCCATTGTCGGAGCCGGCGCGCTCGGCTGTTATTATGGCGCTCGCCTGGCGAAGGCCGGCAACGAGATCCATTTTCTCGTCCGCAGCGGCCGGGCGGCCATCATGGCGCGCGGCATCCGCGTCAAGACCCCGGTCGAGCGCTTCCATCTGAAAAAAGTGCCGGTCCACGCCACGGCCGAAGACATCGGCCCGTGCGACCTGGTGATTGTCAGCGTCAAGGCCACGGCCAACGACGCGCTGGCCCGGCTCCTGCCGCCGCTGATCGGGCCAAACACCCTCGTGCTCACCCTGCAGAACGGTCTGGGCGTGGAGGAACCGGTGGCCGAGGTCGTGGGTGGGGCGCGCGTGCTCGGCGCCATCTGCTTTGTCGGCGTCACGCGCACGGCGCCGGGAGTCGTGCAGTGCGCGTTTCCCGGTCTGGTGATGCTCGGCGAGTTTGGCCGCCCGGCGCAGGCCCGCACACGCGAGGTCGCGGCACTGTTTGAGGCCGCCGGCGTGAAGTGCGAGGCGCAAGACAACCTGGAGGAGCTGCGTTGGAAGAAGCTCGTGTGGAATGTGCCGTTCAACGGTCTCGCCATCGCGGCCGGCGGCGTGACCACCGATGTCATCATGGCCGACGAGGGCCTGCGCACGCTGGCCCGGCGCCTGATGGAGGAGATCCTCGAGGCCGCCGCCAAATTCGGCCACGCCATCCCACGCCCGTTCATGGACCTGCAATTCGACCGCACGGCGAAGCTCGGCCAATACCAGCCGTCCAGCCTGATTGATTTCCGCGAGGGCCGCGCGATCGAGCTCGAGGAAATCTGGGGCGAGCCCGTGCGCCGCGCGAAGTCCGTGGGCGTGCCGGTGCCGCGCCTGGAGATGCTTTACTGGCTCATCAAGCGCGCGCTCGCCGCGCGGGAGGCACCGAAGCGGAAGCGGTGAGGGAGCCCAGTTGGATGCATGAGCGGCTTGCTCTCAAGGTGCTGATGCGTGTCCTCGGCGGGCGCCTTGTTCCCCTCTGGAGC
>DAORVZ010000022.1:0-11086 GCA_035434005.1 Lacunisphaera sp. | reverse complement strand
CGTTGATCGCGGTGGTGCCGCCGGCGTTCGTGGCCAGGCTGCCGGCGGTGACGGCGGCGGTGAGGGTCGTCGTGCCCTGGCTGTTCAAGACAAGCGCGCCGAGCGCGGTGGTGCCGACTGCGCCGCTGAACGTGAGGTCGCCGGCGTCGGCGTTGAGGGTGAGGTCGCGGGTCGTGCCGTCGCTGTCGACGGTGGAGGCGAAGGTGAGGTTGTTGTCGCCGAGGTTGATGACGACGTTGTTCTCGAGGGTGACGGCGCCGGTGAAGGTGGAGGCACCGGCTGCGTCGTCGTCGTCGAGCCGGACGGTCGCGCCGGCGATGATGATGGAGGAGGCGGTGACGCTGAGGCCGGCGAGGCGGCCGTTCACATTGTTGCCGATGTTCCCGTTGAAGCGGACGGTGGCGCCGGTCGAGTCGATAGTGAGAGTGCGGTTGTTGGCGACGCTGTTGTCGGCGTTGATTGTGCCGCCAAAGGTGAGGTTGTTGCCCGTGCCACCATTGGTGTTGATCGAAACGTTGCTGCCGAGGACGACGGCACCCGCAAGATCGACCGTCGTGCCACCGGCACCGGCGTTAACATTCACACTGGCGCCGTTGAGGTTGATGGTGGCGGCGGTGATATCGAGATCGGCGAGAGCCTGGGCCGAGCCGATGTTGGTGAAGGTGGTGGTGCCGGTGCCGGCTGCGACGACGAGCTTGCGATTGGAAGCGGCCACGTCGGCGTTGACGGCGGAGGCGAAGGTGAGGTTATTGTCGGTGCCGGTCGCCTTGTCTGTGGTGATGGTGACATCGGCGCCGAGCGCGACGGCACCGGTGAAGACGGAGGTGGCCTGGGCGGCGTTGTCGTCGTTCACGTTCACCGTGGCGTGGTTCAGGTTGATGGTGGCGGCGGTGATATCGAGGTCGGCCAGGGCCTGGGTATCGCCGACGGCACCGGCGAAGGTGACCGCGCCCGCGCCCGCCTGAACCTCGAGGGAGATGTCCTCGGTGGCGGCGTTGCCGGCGTTGATGGCGCCGGTAAAGTCGACGTTGCCGCCGTTGGTATCGATGACGGCCGCCGCGCCGGAGAGAGTCAGCGGGCCGAAGGACATGCCGTCGAAGCTGCTGAAGGTGAGGCCGTCGAGGGTCACGTTGCCGGCGAGGCTGGTGCCGCTGTTGCCATCGGCGAGGGTCACGTTGCCGGCGAATTTCAGGCTCGTGGCCGCGCCGGCGGCGAGGCCGGAGTTGGCGCCGACCGTGCCCTGAAAGTCCACGAGACCGGTCACGGCGTTGTTGACCGTGAGGGCCGCGCCAGTGCCGGTGCCGAGGTTGGAGACGTTGCCCGTGACTGTAGTCGTGCCGGCGGCGATGCCGGCGGCGAGGGTGAGGTTTTGCGCGCCGCCGGCGAGGGAGGCGATCGCGATGTTGCCGCCGCCCGAATCAAGCGTCGTGGCGGCGGTGAGCGTCACCGCGCCGAGATCCATCTGGGTGGCGGTGGTGGCCAGGGTGCCGGCGACGCTGGTGCCGGAGGGGCCGGAGGTGGTGTCGAGGCCGCCGGTGAAGGTAGTGCTGGCTCCGAAGGTGACCGAGCCGGTGTTGAGGAAGTTGGTGTCGGCGGTGATGGTGCCGCCGGCGTTGAGGGCGACGTTGTAGCCGTGGGCAAAGGTGGTGAGGCTGAGGGCGTTGACCGCGTCGTTGAAGGTGACCGCGCCGGTATTGCCGGCGTTGTTGGACTGGAGGGTCAACGCGAGCGGCGTGGTGCCGCCGACCGCGCCGGTGAGCGTGGTGGTGCCGGAGCCGGTGATGAACTGGAGGCTTTCGGCGGCGCCGCCGGCCGTGCCGTTGGTCGTGCCGGTGATGACGATGTTGCCGCCGCCGGCCGTGCCGGTGTCGAGGGCGACGGTGGCGGCCTCGGCGACCTCGACGCTGTCGCTGATGGTGATGTCCTGGTCGGCGGTGACGATGCCGGCCGCGAGGACGGTGGTGGCGCCGGAGCCGTCGAGGGTGATGGAGGCGTTGCCCGCGCCGGTGAGGGCGCCGGTGACGTTGATGGTGCCGCCGGCGGGTGAGAGGAGCGAGACGGGGTCGTTGAAGGTGGCGGCGCTGACGGTGATGCCACCGGTGCCGACAGCGGCGCCGATGGTGATGGAACTGAAGCCGTCGGCCAAGGTGGCCAGCTCAGTCGCATCGAGGGCGAAGTTGGCCGCCGCCGTGGCGCCGACCTCGAGCGGGCGTGAAACGGTGTCGGGCCGGAGGGTGATGGCGCCGGTGCCGGCGATGGAGCCGGCCGCGCCACCGAGGGCGATGGTGTCGGCGACGAGGGTGATGGCGCCGGCACCGGCGGAGATGGTGCGTGTGGCGTTCTGTGTCAGAGTGCCGGTGGCGGCGTTGAGGGAAATGGCGCTGCCGTTGCTGGCGAGATTGCCGTCGATGGTTAGCCCGGTGGCGCCAGCGAGAGTGATAGTGCCGCCGCCAGTGGTGGTGAGATTGCCGCTGGCGGTGAGCAGGGCGCCGCTGGCGGCGGAGAGATTGCCACCGCTGGCGAGGGTGAAGGCGGGGAGCGTGAGGTTGGCGGCGTTGAAAGCGAGGGTGAGACCACGGAGGCTGGTCAGCGTGGAGAAGTCGGGCAGCGCGGCCGTGGCGTTGATGTTACGCAGCGAGACGTCGCGGATGTTTGCCTGGGTGCCGCCGAAGACGGGGGCGGCGGCGCCGAAATCGTTGGCGGCGGTGCCGAGGAGAATGTCCGATCCGGCGGCGGTGACGGAGACGGTGGTGGTGCCGCCGGCAGCGGTGATGGAGCCGGTCTGGGAGACAGCACCTCCGGCGATGAGGGCCAGATCCTGGCCGACCGACGACGTGCCGATCACGAGTGCGTTGGCGTCAGTCACCGCCACGTTGTTGGCCCCGCTGTTGTTAAGGCTGACCGCGCCGGTGAAATCGTTGGCGGCGTCGGTGAGCGTGATGGGGTTGGCGCCGGCGTCGAAGGCGGCGGTGCCGCCGACGGTGAGACCGGCGGCCTGGGAGAGGGCTCCGGAGGCGGTGAGGTCGAGGTTGCCGGTGGTGGACCCTTGGATGGCGAGTGCGCCCGTGTCGTTGAGGAAGACGTTGCCGCCGGTTTTGTTGAGGATGAGGGTGCCTAGATTGGTATCGAGGCGCCCGGAACCGAGGGCGACATTGCCGGAGCCGTTCAGCGTGAGCGTGGTGGCCGTAATGGTGCCGGCGCTTCGGGTGACCGCGCCGCCGCTGTTGGTGATCGCGACGGCCGCGCCGGAGACATTGGCCCCGATGGCGAGGCTGGTGCCGGCGTTAATATTGACCGCGCCGGTGGTGGAGAGGGCGGCGCCAATGCCGATACCGGCCCCGGAGTTGAGGTTGAGGTCGCCAGCACCGGCGTTGGTGATGGCGGAGCTGATGAGGAGGGTGTTGCCTGCGGTGAGCGTGAGGGAATTGGCCGAATTGTAACTGATGACATCGGAGACCGTCAGGTTGCCAGTGCCCACGCCAGTGGAGGTAGTCGTGACGACGACATTCGCCGCAGCGAGCTGCTTGAGCAGGGTGCTATTGGTGTCACCGCCGCCCGTGCCGATGGAGATAACGGATGTGTTATTCGCGCCGCCGTCGAAGATGCCTCCGCTGAAGGAACCGAAGGTGGGATTGGCGTCCACGCCGGCGCCATTGATGGTGATGTCGGTCGGATCGAGCAGAAGGGTGCCGGTGCGGCCGAGGGCAGCGGTCAGGTCGGCGAGGCCGCGGTATTCGAGCCAACCCTTCCCGGAAACCTCCGCGAGGCCGCCGTCGCCGTCTACCGCGCCGCCGCGAGCGGTGATGGTGCCGTGGAACCTGGTGGCCTCGTCGGCCCAGACGATGACCTTGCCGCCGTCGCCCGCGGTGGTGGCGTTGGCGTTGAGGATCACGTCGGTGCCGACAAAGGTGCGGGCGGCGTTGCGGACGGCGGCGTTGCCGCCCTGATAGTCGCCGCCGACGAGAATCGTGCCGCCGCCGGCCGGACCGGAAGCGTTGATACTGGCGTGGCCGACGAGGCCGACGCGCTCGCCGGTAATCTCAACGTGACCGCCTGTGCCCGGAGCGGAGGCGTCAATGGTGCCGCTGACGAGCACATCGCCCCTGCCCTGCCCTTGCAGACGGACGTCGCGACCGGCAAGTCTGCCGTCGTGTGTGATGGCGATCGAATAAAAATCGCCCGCCGCCAGCACGGCGGTGCCGCGGCCGGCGTCGATGGTGCCGGTGTTGGCCACTGCAGTGCCCGTGGCCGGTGTGGTGGTCGGGTTGGAGCGGCCGGCATCGACAAAGATGCTGCTGCCGTCCTGACCGAGCAGCACCTGATCGCCGGAGACCAGGCCAATGAAACCGCCGGGGGAAACGATGGTGCCGGTGTTGGCGACCGACCGGCCGATGAGGGCCACCATCTCGCCTCGGATCGAGCCGGCGTTATTCACCTCGCCGGTCAGCCCGGTGAACCGGTTCAATCCGGCGAAAAAATCCTCCTTCGAGAGCGAGCCGCCCACCGCATACAGGCGGCCGACATCGACCATGGCAGTTTGGCCGAAATAGACACCGGCGGGATTCATCAGGTAAACTTGGCCGTTGGCCAGCAGGGAGCCGTTGATCTGGGAGGGGGTGAGGCCGCCGATCAGATTGAGCACGCGCGCCTCGGCGCCGGGCTGGACGAACTGCACGGTCTGGCCGGTGCCGACATCAAAGGAGCCCCAGCGCAGCACGGTGTTGTTGTCCGCCGTGATGGTCGTTTGCACCGGGGTCGTCGCGATGGTCGCATGGCCGGCCACGACGGAACCGCCGGCCGGCTGCTGGGCTGCCAGGCGGGCGGCCAAAAGCCCGCACAGCAGCAAACCGGCGACCAAGAGCCGACGGCGCGGGGCGCGATAACTGTGGTGCTGGCCTACCATGAAAAGCTGGAGACGAGATAGACCTGCTTGTTGCCCTTCGGACTCACGATCACCTGGTCGGCGGGGCGGGTGTCATCCCGCAATTCGATCAGTGACATGCCGAAGTCGCAGCGCAGGGAGAAATTCTGCTTCACGAACAAGCCCACGCCCGCGCCGACGCCGGCCATGCTCAGGTTGCGGTCGATCAGGGGCAGTTCGGTGGTGGCGGGCTCGTCGGTGGGAACCGGAGAGACCTCCCGGTAGGCGTAATCAAAAAAGGTGCGCAGCACCAAATCCCAATCCGCATTCTGGCCGTTCGAGGTCGGGCGCCACTTGAACGGCCGACGGAAAACCGTGCTGGGCTCGCCGGCCTTGAGCCCGCGCGGGAGATGGTAGGCGTATTCGACCGTGGCGGCGAGGAACTGGTCGGCGGAAAGCACGGACTCCGGATAACCCCGGATGGACTGGGCGCCGCCTAGCGGCTCTTGCTCGTGCGGGATCAGGCGCTTGCCGCGGAGGAGCTGGCGCCCCTTCAGGCGGAGGGTGACCTCGTGCGCCAGGGTCTTGGCGGTGCGATTGAAGAGTTGGTCCAGATAAACCGTGCCGTTAAGGCCCCAGCGGGCGGAGGTCCAGTCGGCGTCGGCGGAGAGGCGGCCGAGGGCGGCGATGCCAGAGGTCGGGTCGAGGTTGGCCAGATCGCCCACCGTGTGATCAATCCGCAGGCTGCCGGACACCGCCCACCAGCCGGCATCCCGGGACAGCGTGGTGCCGACAAAGGGGACGAGAAAATTCGAGAAGCCCGTCACCAACGGCGTGTCGCTGATGAGGCTCTGGATCCCATAGTGGTTGTAGTTGGCCCCGAGCGCCGTGACCAGCTGCCAGTTGCGCCAGAGCGTCAGTTGATTCGTGAGCTCGATGCCGCCGAGCCAGTTCTTGCCAGCGAAACGCAGGTTTTCCAACGTGGCATCGTTGGCCAGAAAATCGCCGTAGGAGCCGTAGACCCGCGCGAGCAGCCGGGCCGGACGAAACACCGGTATCCGGTAGGAGAGGAATGACCCGTAGGTCTTGAGGTCGGGCGTGCTGATCGCATCCACGTTCAGGATGTCGTCATGATTCGTCAGCTGGTTGTGCTGGAAGCCCACCCGCACCCGGATCTCCCCGGTCGCGTCCGTGCCATAGTTGTTTACCTGGCTGAAGATCTGCCAGCTCTTCGACTCGTTCACGAGGTAATCGAGCACCACCTTGCCGGGGGCGCCCGCCGAGGCGATGGAGGCCTCGACGCGCCGGCCCGGGTGCAGGCTCAGGCCGTGCAGGTAATCGTCGAGCACATCCTGATTGAAGAGGCTGCCGGGCTGGTCGGCGGATTCACCCGGGTGCAGGGGCGAATGGATGATGATGCCGCGATGCTTGCGGTTGTTGATGGAGAACTGCGGCTTGATGCGTTTGCCGCGGGCCAGCGTGCGCACCTCGGCGATCTGGCTGGCCCAGATGACCACGCGGGCGGACCGGTTGTCCGCCGGCCGGTTATCGACCAAGCCGGAAACAGAGGTCTCGAAATCGGTATAGGCCACCCACACGCCGAACAAACCCCGGCGGTTATACCAGCGCACCACATCTTGGGCGATGTCGCGCAGGATGTCGGCATCGAACCGGCTGCCTTCGGGGATGGCGTTCAGGGTCAGATTTTCCGACCGGCCGGCGGCGGGAGCGCGAAAGACGTTGCCGTCGCGCGTCGTATCGAAAGCCAGCCCTTTGAGTTCATCCAAGGGCGGGAGCGCGGGATGCGCCAAGCCATAGGTGAATTCAAAATGATCAATCGCCACACCCGGGGTGCCGGTCGGCTCCGGCGCGGCCGATGGCGCGGCGCTCTCAGTCGGTGCTGGCACGACGGCTTCCTGCCCATGCCCTAGGACGGACAAAGTCGATATTGGCAGTAGGAGGCCGATGATCAACCGACGTAATTTACGATCCGTATTAACCGCAGAAATCCCCCCTTGCCCGGTTTGCTGATTTTGTCGGGCAAGCGACCTAAAAGCCACGCTCAGCTGCGAGCGTAGCAGATGCACACAACTACTTGTAGTGCCTCTTCGGGCGTTTGAGTTGGATTTCATTCTTCAGCAGCTCTGCCTTGTCCGCTGTAAGTCGTTTGCCGTCATTCATGCTCAACGAGTTAAAGCCAGATGTCACTAGATTTTTTACCTTCTGGGAGGAACTGCCCACCAGACACAGTAGGTTCAACCTACCTCACTGGCCCCCTGCTTAGTGCCGCAGGATCACTGGTTTGCTCAAAACGGAGTCCCGGAGCGGAGCAGGCGGCTGAAAAACCCCAGGCGGGAATTCGCGAGAGACTTGGCGGCGGCCTGCCGGTTGGCCGCGATGTTGAAGCCATTGAGACAGGAAACCGCGGGCAGTTCCCCTCGGGCTAGGTTGGCAAACACCCCGACCTCCTCGGCGGACAAAGTGGCACCAAGCTGATACGGAATATCGCTCACGACTGGCGTGGCGGCGGGCAAGGTCCGCAAAACCACAAAGTCCGCGTCGGCCGGCTCCCCCACGATGACATCCAGCCATTCGCGACCCGCCGGGCACAGGCCGAGCAGGGGCACGGCTGAATTGAGCTGGGTGGACAGGAAGGACAGCCACGCATGGAGCGAATCCGCCGGGCTGGCGCCGGGAATAACCGGCAGCCGCAAGGCGCGCGACTGGGCCGGCACCGGTTGCTTGTTTTCGCACCACGCCGCGCTGCCCGGCGCGCAGGCGGCAAAATTCGTGCGCAAGTGGTGCAGGATCCGGCGCAGCCCCGTCGGCTCGCGCGTGAACCACGCCGCCCATTCCTTTTCACCCACGCCGAGGCTGTTCAGGGGCGCACCCGGCAGGACGGCCAGGCGTGCGCGCAGCGATTCCTGCGCGGCATTCAGGATCGCCACCACGGAAACACTCGACGTCGTGGCGCGGCATTTTTTCCCCACCTCCTCCAGCGCCGGCAAGACTTCCTCCGCCTGCCAGCCAAACGGCTGCCCCACGCAGTGTGCCAGGGTGATCATCGGATAGAGCGATCGCCCCTTGCCGTCACTGGACGACCACATGAGGCCGGTGAGGGACTCATTCATCCGCCGCCAGTGGATGACGTGGTCAAATCCGCGGGCCATTTTTTCCGGCCCGCCTTTTTCCCAGGCAGCGCTTTCCACCTGGTGGACGATGCCGTCATAGATCAAGGCCTTGGCCTTGATGAGGGAATCCGTGATCACCCCGATGTCATCGAGGTGGTCGTTCCAACCGGGATGCTTGCCAAATCCGCACAAGTAGAAGCGGGGCGCATCCGGCATGGCCCGCCAATCCTCGTTCAGGAATTTTTTGGCAAAATCGTTCATGACCGGAGCGGCGGATACAGCGGCAGGACGGCGGGGTGGGCGGCGGCGGATCAGCCCCGGGGAGGCGCCGCTTCGAGCAAGGCGCTGACCGTGTTGCGGAATTCGTTGCGCAGATGACCGATGTATTTGGCGGCGCGGTCGCGCAGGGCTTGCGTCACCTCCGGGTTCGGGCCGGCCGCGTGCGCCGGGGAGATCAGGTCAATGGCTTGGGCATAGGCATCACACCGCACGGCGTAGGCCGGCACGCCTTCATTGACGGTGAGGAGTGCCATGGCATCCAAGTCGGCCAGTTGCGCCTCTTCTGAGGGCGGCATCAGTTGCTCAAGTTGCGTCGATACCTGGCCGCCGAGCGTGGTGAGCCGGCGCTCCAGATCGCGGTGCAGGGTGTATTCGCTGGCCGCCCCCGAGGTGGCTTGCGCGGCGGCGTCGGCGGCCGCCTTTTGTTTAAGCAGCGTGGTGCGCACCAACTGGGAGGCCTTGTCGGCTTCGCCGCGCATGCGACCCACCGTGGTCCGGTAGGCCCCTTCCAGCGTCAAATCCTCCTTGCCGCCGATACGGGTTTTTAGGTCGCCGGCCATCTTGTCCACGGCGGCGCGACGGACCATGAGATCGTCCCAAGCTGAGACCACGCCGTCCTTCCAAGTCGCGCCGGAACGCGGCTGGCCCACGGCCCGCAGGAACGCCTTCTCCGATTCCGCAAAGCGGATCAGAACCAACCGGCCGGCCTGAATGGCTTTGACCGTCCCGCCTTGGGTGCCGAGTTCCGCCTGGATCGAGCGGTCCAAGGTGTCCCAACCGCGGGTGAGCGGCTGGTTGTCGCGCAGGCTTTTGCCGCGCGAGAGCCACAGCCCGGGCCACTGCCCCTTGCCGGCTCCGCCCCGCCAGTAGGTCCACTCGTAGATTTTCATCAGCGTCTCCATATCCGCCTGACCGGTCGGCGCAGCCGCCAGCGAAGGCCCGAGCAGCGGCTTGAAGAAATCCTCGGACGGATACTCGGCGACAAAGCCCGGCAATTCCCGCAGGTGAATCGCATCCTCCAGCTCGATAAGCGCGGCCAGGCGCGCCGAATCCGCCACGCCCCAGTCGGTCGAATTGACCAAGCGGTCGCGGTTGGCCTCGATCACCGGCGCAATGACACTGGCCTCAAAGAGGATGCGCTGGGCCTGCCGCCGACTGGCATTGGCGCCGAGCGCGAGGGATTCGATGGGCCGATAGATCCAGGAGATCTGCATGTCGGTGCTGACGCGCAACTGCAGCTTCTCGTGGAACTGGAGGATCGGCCACTCGCCCTTGTCGTCCAGCTGCACGATGTCGTTGCCGGTGTATTCGAGACGGCTGTTGACGACCGGCTTCCATTTCGCGCCCGACCAGTTTTCTACGCGGGCGCCCGCGCGCCAGAAGACGAGCTCGCTGCCCACGCTGGACTTGAGGGCGAGGTAGCCGAAGATGCTGACCGCCAGCACGGCGATCAGGCCGACCACCACCACGCCGCCGATGATGCGCTGCCGGGACTTGACCAGCTGGTCGGTGTTGGTGGCGCGGGTGACGAGGCCCTTTTCCTTGAACACCTTGAACAGGAAGAGGTCCTTGAGGAAATACGAGCGCTCCCGCTCCCAAGCCTTGCTCGCGGGCAACTGGTCCTCGGATAGCCCCAAGGCCGCCGCCAGCTCGGTGTCCAGCTCCTTGCCCTCGGTGAGCGCCGAGGTGAAATAAATGCCGCGCAGGAAGAGCGGCTTGGCCGACTGGCCGCCGATCACGAAAATGGTCTCGAGGTATTTGCGCAGCCGCGGGGCGAGCGCGCCGATGCTGGCGGAGAGCGCGAAGAGGGAATCGACCTCGTCCAGGCGGCGCTTGCCGGCATCCGTCGGCACCGGATCCTTGAGCAGGCCGAGCGAGCGGCGGCCGATGCGCTTCACGACCTCGGCCAGATGCTGGCTCACCGCTTCCAGCTGGAACGGGGTGTCGAGCGGCGCCGGATTGGACCAGCCGGTCATCTGATCCTGCAGCTGCGGGTTCTTCACGCCGGCGAAAAATTCCCGGAAACCGACAATCTTGTCGCACTTGGTGATCAGGACGAAGACCGGGAAGCGCACATCGAGGGTGCGCTGGATGGTGTTGAGCTGGCGGGCGATCTTGCCGGCCTTGCTCTCGATCTCCTCGAACGAATCCTTGATCAGGCTCTCGGAGGGGATCACCAGCAGCAGGCCGTTGATGGGGCAATGCGGGCGCGAGGTGCGCAGGAGGTTGAGGAATTCCGTCCACTCCGTCGTGGTTCCGGGCGGGGTCTCCTGGAAAAGCAGCTTGCCGGCGGTGTCGATGAGCACGGCGTGGTTGGTGAACCACCAGTGCATGTTGATGGTGCCGCCGGCGCCCTGCATCTCATCCTGCAGGCCTGGGGGGAAGCCGACCTTGCAGCGCCGCACGGCCTCGGTCTTGCCCGAACCCGGCTCGCCGCAGACGATATACCACGGGAGCGAATAGAGATCCTTGCCCACGGCGTGGAATTTATCGATGCCGCGGGAAAAGTTCTCGCGCAGGCGGTCGAGGGTGGCGATGTGCGCGGGATCGTTGAGCGAGCTCGGCCGGCCGGAGGTGTGGGCCGAGAGCTGTCCGCTCATGGCCTTCGTGCGCTGGCGGGCCTGCCACTTGGTGTAGAACTGCCAGATGAACATGGCGCCGACCACGAGCGCGATGCCGGCGGCGGCGATCATGAAGGCGCGGCGGTCGATCAGGGCCGCTCCGGCCAGCAGGCCGATGCCGCCCAGCGCGGCCAGCGCCAACTGCATGGATTTGGGGATCTGCTGAAATTTGTTGAACATGGCGGGGCTCTCAG
>DAORVZ010000021.1:0-11138 GCA_035434005.1 Lacunisphaera sp. | reverse complement strand
CGATGCTCGGGCAGTAGCGGGGCCCCACCCCCGCGATCTCGCCGGAATACATCGCGGACTTGTGCAGGTTCTCCCGCACGATCTCGGCGGATCGCGGCGTGGTATGGGTCATCCAGCAGGATACCTGCTCACTGCCTGGCTTCCAGCCGATGCGCCGTTCCCCGGTCTGTTCCACGTGGAACTTGTCGTCCGGGTCACGGGTGTCGTGAAAGGCAAAGAGGGTCGGCTCCGGGTCGCCCTTCTGCTCTTGGAGGCCGACAAAATTGATGCTTCGGCCGAGAATCCGGGGCGGCGTGCCGGTCTTGAGGCGCTGCAGTTCGATGCCGGCTTCCAGCAGACTTCCAGAGAGGGTTTTCGCGCTGAAGTCCCCCAGCCGCCCGCCTTCGTTCTTGTTTTGGCCGACGTGCATCAGGCCCCGGAGAAAGGTCCCGGTCGTGATCACCACGGTCTGGCCCATGAAGTCGATATCCAGGTTCGTTCGGCAACCGACGACCTTGCCGTCCTTGTAGATCAGCCCGGTCACGGTGGCCTGAAAGACCTGAAGATTCGGTTGGAGCTCCAGTGTGTGCTTGAGGCGAAACTGGTAGGCCTTCTTGTCGCATTGGGCGCGTGGTGACTGGACGGCCGGACCCTTGGATTCGTTGAGCAGCCGAAACTGGATTCCGGTCACGTCCGTGTTGATGGCCATCTCGCCACCCAGGGCATCAATTTCCCGGACCATCTGTCCCTTGGCCTGGCCGCCGATCGCCGGGTTGCAGCTCATTTGGGCGATCGTATCGATGTTGCCCGTCAGGAGCAGGGTTGAGGAGCCCATGCGTGCTGCGGCCAGACAAGCCTCCACCCCGGCGTGGCCCGCTCCGCAGACAATCACATCGAACGGCATTTGATTATATATCACGTAGAAATAGATTTCTTACCGAATTATATATTTTGACGTGAATTTATTTTCCGATGCAAAACGAAGCAAAGAGTTGGTCTAGGATTCGCTCATTGTCGATTTTGCCGGAAACCTGACCGAACGCCTCGAGGGAGGCTCGCAAATCGCTGGCCACCAACTCGCTAGGCTCGCTTATATTCAATTTCTGCCCGGCAGTGACTAAACAGGCCTTGGCCTGTTCAAGGGCATGCGAGTGGCGGGCGTTGATGGCGATCAGTTCATTGCCGACTTCCACGTGGAATGATTCGGCCAGTTTGGTCACCGAGGCCTGGAGCGCTTCCAGTCCGGTGCCTTGCAGGGCGGAAATGTTAACGACGGGAAAAGCATGTGGCAGCTCGGTCCGTTTTGCCGGGGGCAGGTCGATCTTGTTGAAAACCGCGAGGGTGTTGGCCGGGGTCATCCGCGAGGCCAGAGCCGCGGGCAGGGCGGGCAGGGGGCGTGTGGAGTCGAGCACCCAGAGGAAAAGATCGGCCTCGGCCGCCTGCTCGAAGGTTTTGTCGATGCCGCGTTTCTCGAGGGAAGTTGGCGCGGGATTCAGTCCCGCTGTATCGATCAAGCGCAGCCAGTGCGCCCCGACGACGATCCGCTCCTCAAGGTAATCGCGCGTTGTTCCCGGCTCGGGGCTGACCAAGGCGCGGTCGCGGCCGACGAGCTGGTTGAGCAGGCTGCTTTTGCCGGCGTTGGGTTCGCCCAGGATCACGGTCTTGATGCCTTCGCGCAAGAGTTCGCCGTAGTGGTTGGTGGCCAGCAGGCGGTTGGTGCCGGCCAACAGGGTCTCAATCTGTTGTTGGACCCGTTTGTTGTCCTCGGCGGGCAGGTCTTCTTCAGGAAAATCAATATAAGCTTCGATTTGTGCCAAAACATTGACCAGCTGAGAGATAAGTATGGCCATGTGCCTACCAAGCGCGCCACGCAATTGCTGGTTGGCTGCCGCCAAGGCGCGTTCGCTGCGCGCGTGGATTAGGTCCATCACGGCCTCGGCCTGGCTCAGATCCATCCGGCCATTCAAGAAAGCACGCTTGCTGAATTCGCCGGCTTCGGCGGGCCGGCAACCGCGCGCAAGGAGATCTCCTAGGATTTTCTGGGCGATGAAGGGGTTGCCGTGGCAGGAAATCTCCGCGGTGTCATCGCCGGTGAAGGAATTCGGTCCGGCGAAGAAAGTGACGAGCACATCGTCCACGAGTGCGCCGGCGTGATCGTGATAGTCCGCGTGCAGGGCCAGCCGGGGCGGGGGAGTGCGGCCGAAAATTGCCCGCACCAAGTCCGCCGTTTGCGGACCGCTGGCGCGCACGACGGCGATGGCCGACGTGCCGACCGGCGTAGCCAGAGCGGCAATGGTATCACCTGAAAAGGACATCGGCCTGACGCAAGCGAAGCGCCGGTCGAAGGCAAAATGAAACCGGCTTCGCCGCTGCCGACCCCGGAGCGGTATTCCTTACTGTTTGCCGGGTAAAACCACGGGCGGGAGCGGGACAGCGATTTTCATCGGCGGGATCGGCTCCAGAATCGGCGCTATAGTCACCGGTTTTGTGACCGGGGCTGCGGGTGGGGCTGTGGGTGTTTCCGGAGGGCGAGTGGTTTTGCCTGTGAGGGTGGCGCGCACGGTGGCGTGCGGCAGATCCTTGGCGATTTCCGCCGCCCGCGCCTCGGCCGCGGCGATGTCCGTCGGCCGCTTCGCGAGACGGTTGCGCACCTGGGCCTCGGCGTCGGATGGCGCGCCGGATTGTTTTGCGATAACCAGCCAGGCGAGCCCTTCGACATAATCGCGCCGCACGCCGCGGGCGCTGACGAGCATGGCGCCGATGTTGTGCTGCGCCTCGACCACGCGCGCCCGCGCGGCTTGGGTGAAATATTCAAGGGCCCAACCGTAATCCGGCGTGCCGGTGAGGCCGTCGTGATAAATCTTTCCGAGACGGAACCACGCGTTGGCCATGCCCCCCTTGGCGGCCGTTTCAAAAAGCGAGATCGCCTTGGTCGCATCCTTCGGCACGCCGTCGCCGTCGAGGCTGCGCTCACCCAGTTCGAAACAGGCCTGCGGGTCGCCGTTGGCGGCGAACGCCTGAAGTTCGGCCACGTTTTTCCATTTCGGGCCACCGCCTTTCGTGGAGATCAACTGCGGCGGGCTGTCTGCGGGCACCGATTTGGGTTTCGCGGCGAAGGCCGGGACAAGGGCGAGACCCAGGGCGAGCAGCAGGCGGAGCGGGGTGGAGTGGGGCATGGTGGATCGCTTCTTGGGACGGCTCCAAGAGGATTGGGTTCCTTGTGGATTTGGCAAGGGTGGCGGGCGAGGCGAGACTCCCTGGCATAAAAAAGCCGCCGCTGGCGGGCGGCGGCTTAAAAATCAGAAACGCGAAGCCGGCTTATTCTTCCTTCCCGTTGGTGACGGACTCGCCACCCTTGACGGTGACTTTCTCCAGGATGGCGGCAGTCACCTTGGCGGCGAGCGCGGCGTTCGTGCGGAAAGCCTCCTTGGCGGCCTCGCGGCCCTGGCCGACGAGTTCGCCGTTGAAGGCGATCCACGCGCCCTTCTTCTCGAGGACCTTGTGATCGAGGCCGAGGTCGATGAGCGAACCGCTCGTCGAGATGCCCTCGTTGTACATGATGTCGAACTCGACCTCGGTGAACGGCGGGGCGACCTTGTTCTTCACGACCTTGATCTTGGTGCGGTTGCCGATGACCTTGCCGTCCGGCGTCTTCAGCTGGTCCTTGCGGCGGATGTCGATGCGGACCGAGGAGAAGAATTTCAGCGCCCGGCCGCCGGAGGTCGTTTCGGGATTGCCGAACATGACGCCGATCTTCTCGTGAATCTGATTCGTGAAAATGCAGATGCAGTTCGTCTTGCTGACGACGGCGGTGAGCCGGCGCATGGCCTGGGACATCAGGCGGGCCTGGCTGCCCATGGTCATGTCGCCCATCTGGCCGTCGAGCTCGGCCTTCGTGATGAGGGCGGCGACGGAATCGAGGACGATGATGTCGATGCTGTTGGAGCGGATGAGCGTCTCCATGATGTTGAGCGCGTCCTCGCCGGAGTCGGGCTGGGAAACAAGGAGATCGTCGAGATTCACGCCGACGACGCTGGCGTATTTCGGGTCGAGCGCGTGCTCGACGTCGATGAAGGCGGCGAGGCCGCCTTGGCGCTGGGCCTGGGCGATGACGCTCAAGCAGAAGGTGGTCTTGCCGGAGGATTCCGGCCCGTAGATCTCGATGATGCGGCCCTTCGGCAGGCCGCCGACGCCGAGGGCGAGGTCGATGGCGAGGGAGCCGGTCGAGAGGGTCTCGACCTTCATCTTGGTGTTGCTGCCGAGGCGCATGATCGAACCGTCGCCGAACTGCTTCGTGATCGAAGAGACGGCGAGCTCGATGTTTTTCTCGCGGGCGGGATTGGAGGACTTCTCGGCGGGAGCAATCCGCGAGTCGGACTTGGACTTGTCGGCTTTGGACATGGGAATCGTGTGATAAGGGTTAAAGGAGCATCCTACGGGATGGGGCTGACAACCGTATGTCAGGAGCCTTTCGGCGGGGTATCGGCCCGGCAAGCGCGGAGTGGCCGTAAAACGGCCAAAATAAGGGAGGAAAATTTAACCGGCCACCGCGGCGGCCGGTTTGTTGAACCCGAAGGCAAAATACACCGCCAGGCCGAGGCACGCGAGGCTCACGGCGTAGTTCCACTTCAGTTTTTCGCCCAGCACCAGCCAGGCGAAGATAACGAAGACCACCAGCGTGATGACTTCCTGGATGATCTTCAGCTCGTAGCCGGTGAACTTGCCGTAGCCCATCCGGTTGGCCGGCACCATGAGCAGGTATTCGAAGAAGGCGATGCCCCAGGAGAGGAGAATCGTCACCCACAGCGGCTTGTCGTGCAGGAATTTCAGGTGCCCATACCAGGCAAAGGTCATGAAGACGTTCGAGAGGCAGAGCAGCAGGATCGTGGTCATGCGCCGGATATTGCGCGGTCCCGGACTGCCCGCTAGGCCAAAAATGAAGGGTTCTGCAAAACGATCCCGGCAATCTCACTCCGTCATAGTATAAACCGCGAAAGAGGGCAGCCAGTGGGAGCGGTTGAAATCCTGGGCGTCGAGCAGCGGCAGGGCGGCCTCATAATGCGCGGCACCGGCCTCGATTGCCAGGGCGCGACGCGGATCCCCGGCGTCAAGCAGGCCCGCGAGGCGGCGCCACACCCAGCCCTTGTTGAGATTCAGGCCGATCAAGTGGGCGATTTTCGGGTCGGTCGGGTCGCTGATCTTCGCCGGCTTGAGCAGGTTGGCGGGCTGGCCCTGCGCGAGCCGGGGCAGGAACTTGTCGAACCACCGCAGGAACTGCTCGCGCGGCAGGATGCGCGCCATGAGCCCCGCCTCGACGAGACCGGGCGAATAAAAATCCTCCCCCGAGGGCTCGTAGTGGCCAGGGTAGTCCGTGTCGTGGCCGAACCAGTAGGCCGCGCGCGCCGTGCAGAAAAGCTTCAGCTCCTGGTCGTCGTGGGCGCGGGCATGGCCGAGGACGAGCGCGACGGCGACGGCGGTGTTACCGTGGATGCCGTTGCGCACCGGCGTGGTCAGTGCGCGCAGGTAGCGCATGAAACCGGTGCGAATATACGCGACCAGCGGAGCCATGTTGGTCTCCAGTTGGGCGTCGTAGGCGCGGACCTCCTGCGCGAGCTTCAGCAGCCAGGCCCAGCCGTAGGGGCGTTCGAAGAATTCGCGGCCCGGGGCCTGGAAATACGCCGCCTCGGCGAGTATGTTCTCGGCCGTCAGATGCTCGTGCAGCACGCGGCTGATCTCGGCGCGCTCAGGGAGGTTGGGGAACATCAGCGACAGGCGGACCAGCATCCAGTGCTGGTGGACGCACGAGTGCCAGTCGTAGCTGCCGTAGAAAGCCGGGTGCAGCTCGCGCGGGCTCCGGGCGTCCGCCGGGCCGTGCAGCAGGTGCTGCAGGTAGTGCGGATACTCGCGCTGGATGTTGGTGAGGCCCAGCCGGGCGAATTCCGAGGCTTGGACGGACGACAGAAGGGGAAAGGAGGCGGGCACGGGTGGGGCTGGCGACTATGCGGGATGAAAGTTTAAGTTGAAGAACAAAGGGTGGAGCCTAAGTTGTCGCGTCCCCACCTTTCCCGCACCACTCCATGAAAATCAAAGCCTATCTCAAACCCTCCTGCGGCTGGTCCAACGGCGTCCGGGCCATCATGCGCAAGCACCACCTGGAGTATGAGGACATCGACATCATCAACGTCCGCGCCAACTACGAGGAGATGGTGCGCAAGTCCGGCCAGCCGCTTTCGCCCTGCGTCGAGATCGACGGGGTGATGCTCGCCGACATCTCCGGCGAGGAAGTCGAGAACTACATGCTGGCCAACAATCTCGTGTCGGCCAGTGCCGCCCCGGTGAACGTCGCCCTCAACGCCGGCTGCTCCGCCGAGGAACACGAGAAGATGGCCGCGAAGCCCGTGCGTTTCTTCTGAGCCGCCGGGCCCGCGTCCCGAATTTTCCGGCCCGCCTACCCGGCGGGCCTTTTTATTGGTGGAAGCTACAGCGGTTTCAGAAATTCTGTAGCCGGGGTCGTTGACCCCGGACGAACGTGGCTGCGTCACCGAATCAGACCGGGGTCCGCGACCCCGGCTACATCTGCAACTTAAAACGCTCCATGGACCGGGCTCCATGCGAGCCCGCGCCAAATCAATGCAGCAGCCGCGCCCGGATGGTGCCGGGGACGCTCTGCAGCTCGTCGATCGCGATCTCGCTGGCGGCGGCGTCCACGTCCATCACGCAGTAGCCGATGTGCTCGTTGGTCTGCAGGTATTGGGCGGAGATGTTCACCTTGTGCTGGCTGAAGCGCTCGTTGATGTGCGCCAGCACGCCGGGGACGTTGCGGTGGATGTGCAGCAGGCGGCTCTTGCCGGTGCCGGCGTGCTCGGGGAGCGTGACCTCGGGAAAGTTGACCGCCGTGACGGTCGAGCCGTTGTTCGAGTAGCGGATGAGCTTGTCGGCGACCTCGGTGCCGATGTTGGCCTGCGCCTCCACGGTGGAGCCGCCGATGTGCGGCGTGAGGATGACGTTGTCGAACCGCCGCAGCGGCGACTGGAACTCCTCGTCGTTGCCCTTAGGTTCGGCGGGGAACACGTCGATGGCGGCGCCGCCGAGGTGCCCGCGCTCCAGCGCGTCGGCCAGCGCGTCGATGTCCACCACGGTGCCGCGCGCGGCGTTGATGAGGTGCGCGCCCTTCTTCATGGCGGCGAGCTGCGTCCGGCCGATCAGGTTTTTCGTCTGCGCCGTCTCGGGCACGTGCAGGGTGACGACATCGCTCTCGCCGAGCAGCGCGGCGAGCTTGGCGACGGGCCGGGCGTTGCCGAGCGGGAGCTTGCCGGCAATATCGTAGAAGAGGACGCGCATGCCCAGATGCTCGGCGAGGATGCCGAGCTGGGTGCCGATATGGCCGTAGCCGACGATGCCGAGCGTCTTGCCCCGCACCTCGACACTGCCCTCGGCGCTCTTGGTCCAGCCGCCGCGGTGCACGAGCGCGCTTTTGCCCGGGATGCCCCGCAACAGCATGATGGCCTCGCCCAGCACGAGCTCGGCGACGCTGCGGGTGTTGGAGTAGGGGGCGTTGAAGACCGGGATGCCGCGCTTGGCCGCGGCGGCGAGATCCACCTGGTTGGTGCCGATGCAGAAGCAGCCGATGGCGGCGAGCTTGGGCGCGGCGGCGAGCATCTCCTCCGTCAGCTCGGTGCGCGAGCGGATGCCGAGGAAATACACGTCCTTCAGCGCGGTCTTGAGCGCCTCGCCCGTGAGGGATTTGGGCAGGCTGCGGACGGCTGCATAGCCGTCGGCGGTCAGCGCAGCGGTCGCGTTGGCGTGGATGCCCTCGAGGAAGAGGAACTTGATGCGGCGCTTGTCGAAGGAGAGTTTTTGCATCGGAGCGGCCGAGAATCACCGCAAAACCCCGCGCCGGGCAAGGCCCGTGTGTGTCACGTCGGGCCGGGCAATTCCCGCCGGCCCGCCAAGGCGCAACGTATTGCATTACAGCGTTCCGGGCGGGAACCGGACTTGCCAGTTGCAGGCCAATGGGTTCGCCTCGCCGCCATGCCATCGCGCCCCATTCCCGGATCGTCCGGCGAAGTCCTGACCAGCCTGCCGTCGGCCTATCTGCCGCATGGGGCGACGGGTCTGCTGCACCTGCCGCGGTTCCTCGCGAAGGCGAAATACACCAAGGAGCACGGCAAACTGCCGCCGAGCTACGCCAAGAACTACAAGCGCGGCATGGATCGTTTCCTGTGCCTGCATCTCGGCATCGACCCGGCGGCGGTGGAGCAAATCGTGTTTGCGTCGGCCACCGACGCGGAAATCGACGCTAAGCTGCGGGCGTTGTTCCCGGCCGACGTCCGCGCGGCGAAGTGGAACCGTGACTATGTGCAAAAGGGCATGACGCCGAGCGGCCGCGAATTCCTGAAGGAGGCGCTGACCAACATGGGCTGCGCCGACCGAGTGGAGCAGATCATCAGCGTCGTCGACCTCATCGAGTTCGACGAGGGCCGGATCGAGTAGGGGCGGGCAACCTCGTGGGCCGCTACTTTCCCAGCGCGGCCACCACGCTCCTGAAATTGGTCAGACCGGCCTCGATGTTCTCGATGATCTCCTCGGCGAGGTCGGCGGGCTCGGGGAGGTTGTCGAGATCGGCAAGGCTGTCGTCTTTCAGCCAGAAGAGGTCGAGGCTGGTCTTGTCGCGGGCGACCAACTCGGCGTGGGTATATTTTCGCCAGCGGCCAACGGGGTTCTTCTCCGGGTGCCAGGTTTCCTTCCGTTTGTGACGGTTCTGCGGATTGTAGCAGGCAATAAACTCGGCAAGGTCTTCGACGCGCAGCGGCTTCCGCTTCAGGGTGTGGTGGATGTTGGTGCGGTAGTCGTAATACCAGACTTCGTTGGTGGCGACGGCCTTGCTGGCCGGGCGATTGTCGAAGAAGAGGACGTTGGCCTTCACGCCGTTAGCGTAGAAGATGCCGGTGGGCAGACGGAGGATGGTGTGCAGCTCCGTCGTTTCCATGAGCCGCTTGCGCACGGTCTCGCCGGCACCACCCTCGAACAGGACATTGTCGGGCAACACCACGGCCGCGCGGCCGGTGGTTTTGAGCAATGAGCGGATATGTTGCAGGAAGTTGAGCTGTTTGTTGGACGTGGTGGCCCAAAAGTCCTGCCGGTTGTAAACGAGATCCTCCTTCTCCTGCTCGCCCTCCTCGTTGGTGAAGGTCATCGAGCTCTTTTTGCCGAAGGGCGGATTCGCCAGAACGTAGTCCACGGTCTGCGCCGGTTGCGCGATGAGCGCATCGGTTGAGGCGATGGCGCTGTTGCCTTCGATCTCGCCGATGCCGTGGAGAAAGAGATTCATCAGGCACAGGCGGCGCGTGCCGGCGACGATTTCGTTGCCGTGGAAAGTCCCGTTCTTGAGGAAACGCCTCTGCGCGGGCGTAAGCGTGCGCTGCTTCACGAGAAAATCGTAGGCCGCGAGGAAGAAGCCGCCCGTGCCGCAGGCCGGGTCGGCGATGGTCTTGCCAGGCTCGGGCGCGACGCACGCGACCATCGCCTTGATGAGCGCCCGGGGAGTGAAGTATTGGCCGGCGCCGGACTTGGTGTCCTCGGCATTTTTCTCAAGGATGCCCTCGTAGATATCGCCCTTGGTATCGGCGTCGAGCGTGACCCAGGAAACCTCGTCCACCATCTCGATCAGGCGCGCGAGTTTGGCGGGGTCGGTGATCTTGTTCTGGGCCTTGGTGAAGATCTGGCCGAGCATGCCCTTCTCCGTGCCGAGCGCGCGGAGGGCCTCGACGTAGTGGACTTCAAGCTCCGCGCCCTTGAGCGGACGCATGACCGGCCACGCGTAGCGGGCGGGCACGCCGACCTTCCGGCTGTAGGGCGGTTTGGCGTATTCATCCGCCATCTTGAGAAAGATGAGGTAGGTGAGCTGCTCCAGGTAGTCCCCGTAGCCCACGCCGTCGTCACGGAGAGTGTGGCAGAAGGACCAGACCTTGGAGATGATGCTGTCGGTGGTCATGCGGTGGATGGCGGCGCGAGCAGGCGGAGCTGAAGTCCGTGCTTCTGGTAGTTTCGGAAGTCTCGATCCAGCGTCACGAAATCCAAGCGGCCCGAGATGGCGAAGGCGGCGAGGTAGGCATCCATCCAAACCTTGGGCGAGGCCGTGTTGCGGGCGGCAAATTGCCGCCACCCGTCCGTCAGGTCGTCCGGTTCGGCGGCGAACACCACTTGTGGAAGGTCGATCAATTCCTCCCATTTCTCCCACGCCGCCGCGTTGGAAATGGGCTTGGACCGGTAGGCGGACTGCAAAGTGGGTGACGAAAGCTGGCGAAGGAACGACTGCTGCGTGGCCCGGCAAAAAACGGCGGGAGTCAGGTTGTCCGCCAACTCGAAAGCCGTTTTTGCCTGCGGATGGTGCGGGTGATTGCCAAAAGCCAGCGCGACCCAGACCGAGGTATCAAAGAGGGAGGCCGGCACGTTTCAGATCCTCTTCCTCGATTACTTTCTGTTCCAGGGCGATGAGTTCCTCGGCGGTCATTTTGGCCGCCGGGGCATCCGGGCCGCACTCGAAGAAGGGCAGCTTGATGCTTTTTTTCCGCGGCTGCGGCGGTTTCTCGTCTATCGCCAAGCCGCGCCGGAGGGCGGCGGCGGCGACATCCTTCAATTTGCTGCGCTCATGCACGCTCCGCAGTTTCAGCTCCTGCACCAAGTCGTCGGGCAGATCCAAGGTGGTCTTCATGGAGCCAGCAAGCCAGCAAGCCGGCTTTCCGTCAAGGTGGCTGATTATACTGAATTTATCGAGTTTGGATAAACTCCCTAAAATTGCTCGATTTGCCTCTGCGAACCGGAGCTTCGGCGTGGAGGCGGGCGAGGAGGGTGGCGGCGGGTTCATCGGACGGGCTCCGGGGGACGAGGCGGCCGGTGAAGGCGCGGTGCAGGATCGACTGCCGCAAGACCTCGCTCCGCCGCAACGCCCCGTCGATCTCCCGCTCGTTCCGCCCGATCACCTCGAATTGCTCGTCCAGCAACCGCACGATCTCCTGTTGCTCGGGGAGGGAGCAGAGGGGGACGAACGCTTCGCCAAGCTGTGTCGTGTTAATGCGGGGACGCCCGACGCCATGAACGAGCTGCTCCAGTTGCTTGAAGAAATAACGCGCACCGAAGCACCGCACCAAGAAGTCGGC
>DAORVZ010000020.1:0-11192 GCA_035434005.1 Lacunisphaera sp. | reverse complement strand
CCGAGGAGCACGCTGTGCTCTTCGCCGCCGGCCTCGCGACCAAGGGCTTCCGCCCGGTCTGCGCCATCTACTCGACCTTCCTCCAGCGCGCCTACGACCAAGTGATCCACGACGTCGCGCTGCAGAACCTGCCCGTGACCTTCTGCATGGACCGCGCCGGGCTCTCGCCCAACGACGGTCCCACGCACCACGGCCTATTTGACCTCTCGTATCTCCGCTGCGTGCCCAACGCCACTGTCATGCAGCCGAAGGACGAGGACGAACTCGTCGACATGCTGCACACCTCGCTGCACCTGCCTGGCCCGGGGTTCATCCGTTATCCCCGCGGCGCCGGCACCGGCGCACCGATCAAGAGCGAACCCGCCCTCATGCCCGTCGGCCAGGCCGAGGTGCTCAAGGTCGGCACGCAGATCATCCTCTGGGCCCTCGGCAACATGGTGCCCGAGGCCCTTAAACTGGCCACGCGCCTCGAGCGCGAGGAGCACGTTTCCGTCGGCGTCGTCAACGCCCGCTTCGTCAAGCCGCTCGACCGCAACTTGCTCCTGAGCCAGGCCGCCGTCGTGCCGCTCATCGTCACGCTCGAGGACCACGTCCTCGCGGGCGGATTCGGCAGCGCCGTGATCGAGGCGCTACAGGAGGCGCATTGCCCGACAGCTGTTGAGCGCATCGGCTGGCCCGACAAGTTCGTCGAGCACGGCAGCAGCGTGGAGATCCTCCGCGCCACGTATGGTCTCGCCCCCGACGACATCTACCAGCGCGTCAGCGCCCGCTGGCGCAGCCTTCAGGCAGGACAGAAAGCCACGGCGGACATCTGACATGGAGAGCTGATCCTGACCAGCCGCAGTTGGCCGGGAGGCTGACCCTCAATTTCCGAGTCCAAAAAAGCCGCGCTCCTGACGGATGCGCGGCTCGGATAGGAAAGTAGTGCGCCAGGGCGCAGCCTGCGGCCTACTTCTTCTCTTCCTTCTTCTCAATCTTGCCGCTGCCCTTGCACTTCGCGCAGTTGTTCCCGTCCTTGGCGGCGGCGGCGCAGCACTCATGCGTGCAGGCTTTGCCGTCCTTCTCGGCCCTGGCACAGCAGCCGGCGGCCTTGGATTCCTTCTTGTCATCGCCGGCAAAGGCCAGGCCGGTGGACAGGAGCGCGAGAACAACGAGAGCGAGGATGGATTTGGGGGATTTCATGGGGATGGGGTTGGATTGCGCCACCAGTGACGCAATTCCGGGGATAATCGCCAGACGATTTTAACTGCCGACTCCTGAAGCGCGATTCGCAGCTTGCCCGGGCGCAGCGACCCGCCTTTAGTGTCGGCTCGGTTGTTTGCGGGCGTAGTATATCGGTATTATGCGTGCTTCCCAAGCATGAGAGGCGGGTTCGATTCCCGCCGCCCGCACCAGCCCTGCTTTACGAATAATCCCGCCGCGCCTCGAGTGCGCTCCGCAGCGTCACGGCGTCGGCATAAAGCACGCCACCACCACTCGGCAGGCCGAAGCCGATGCGCGTCACCTTGGCGCCGGCCTTGGGCAGACGCTCGGTCAAATAATGGCAGGTAGCCTCGCCCTCGACGTCATTCGAGAGCGCGAGAATCACCTCGGTGATCTCGCCCGATTCGATCCGCTGCATCAGGGCGGCGAGATTGAGATCTTCGGGGGCCACCCCGCGGATCGGGGAAAGCTTGCCGTGCAAAACATGATAGCGGCCGCGATAGGCTCCCGAGCGCTCGATGGCCGCGAGATCCGGCACATATTCGACGACGCACACCTGCCCGGTGCGGCGGCGCTCATCGGCGCACACCGCGCAATGCTGCTCCTCCGCGAGGTTGCCGCACACGGCGCAGCGGCGGACATTCTTGGCGGCGGACTCAAGCGCCGTGACCAGTTCGGACAACCGGCCCGGCTTCTCCACCAGCAGGTGCAGCGCGATGCGCTCGGCCGAGCGGTAGCCGATCCCGGGCAGCTGCTTCAGCGCCTTCTGAAGGGCTTCGAGCGCAGGTGTCACGGTTGCCTCAAAACATTCCCGGCATCTGGAACGCCGACGATATCTTCTGCATCTCGGACTCGTTCAATTCCTTCGCCTTGGCGGCGGCTTCCTGGGTCGCCTGCAGCAGCGTCTCCTCGACGAGCTTCGGATCCTCCTTGAGGAACTCGGGGTCGAGCTTGAACGCCAGGAACTTGCCGGCGCCGTTAATCTTGATCTGCACGGCCCCTCCGCCGCTGGACACGTCGATCACCTGCGTCTCGAGCGACGACTGCATCGTCTCGATCTGCTTCTGCATTTTCTGCGCCTGTTTGAGGAGTTTGCCTACGCCGGCCATGGAGGGGGAAAGGTTGAGGGTTGAACGGTGAGTGTTGAGAGCCGAAAAGTGCTAACGCGATAACAATTTTTCGTAGCCCGCCCGGTAGTCTGCATACTGTGGGCGCCAGCCAAGCACGCGCTGGATTTTGGCGTTGCTGATGATCCGGTCGGACATCGGCGCGCCGCCCCGCCGCGCCGAGGCGGCGCCGTCGAACCCCGGCACCGGCCGCCCCAACCGCTCCGCCAACCAGGCAACGACCTCGGCGCGCAACGCCGGGGTGGAATCTGCCACGTTGAAGACGTCGTTTCCCACGGGAGCGGGTGCCCAGAGACAGGCCAGGATTGCCGCGACGATGTCGTCGCGATGCGCCAGGTTCAGTCGATGGTCGCCAGAGCCCCCTAGAAGCGGCCGCCCTTCGCGCAGCTGATCCAGCAGGTGATGGCGGTCCGGCCCGTAGATGCCCGCGAGCCGCAGGATGAAGTGCCGGCGAACCGCGACCGCCGGCGCATGCTGCAGCAATGCTTCCGATTCGCGAATGATGGCCCCGTTGGGCGTCGCCACTTCGGCCGGCGACGACTCATCCACGACCGCTCCCTCGCCCTGCGGGTAAACTGCCGTGCTACTCGTGTAGACCAAGGTGCCGACCGGTGATCCGCCTTTTGCCGCCCACGCCAGCACCGATTGCATACCGCCGACATAGGATTGCCGGTAGGCATCCGGTCCGCCGGAGCTGACACAGTTGACCACATACTCGGCCCCTCCGGCGATCTGCCCATGCCAGTCTGCCGCCGACAAATCCGCCACCACCACCTTGGCCAACCCGGCCGCGCGCAGTGCCGCCGCCTTCTCCGGATTCCGTGTCAGGGCCTCGACCGAGGCGCCACCCCCGGCCGCAGCCCGCGCCAGCGCCGAGCCAACATAACCGCAACCGAAGATGACGAGGCGTTTGCCGGAGAGAGCCATAAAACAACCACAGATGAACACAGATGAACACAGATGGGAAAGAAGATCTTCCGGTTACACTCCGGCCCGGCTTCATCTGTGTGAATCGGTGTCCCTCTGCGGTTGCCCCGCCTCGTCCCTGAAAATTTGTGGCTGATTAGTGAAGATTTGCGGTTAATCATACTCTCCATGCCCACCGTGCTTGTCCTGCTCGCCGATGATTTCGAGGAGATCGAGGCGTTTGCGCCGGTGGATCTGCTGCGCCGCGCGGGAGTCGAGGTGACCGTCGCCTCGCTCAACGACAACCGCCACGCCACCGGCCGCAGTGGCATCACCGCGCACGCCGACGTGGCTCTCACCGCCGTGGCCACGCAGATATTTGACCTCGTATTCCTGCCCGGCGGCGCTGGCGTGAAACACCTGCGGGCCGATCCGCGCGTGGGCGAAATTGTGCGCCAGCAGCACGCCGCCGGGCGCTGGCTCGCGGCCATCTGCGCCGCACCGACCGTGCTGCACGACGCCGGCTTACTCGCCAATCGGCGGTATACGGCGCACTTCGCCGTCGCCAACGAATTGCCGGACATCCTCGCCCACGAACGCATCGTCACCGACGGGAAAATTACCACCTCGCGCGGAGCTGGCACGACTGTGGAGTTTGGGTTGCATCTGGTCTCCCTGCTGACCTCGCAGGACAAAGCGGCGGAAATCAGCAAAGCTATTTGCCTCTAAGGCTTTGCGTAAAATCGGCATTGCCACGCCCTCAGCACTGCGGTTGCATGGGCACGGCCTTTTCTGGGCCGCTGATTTGCGTGTGGATGGACCAAATATCGACTTTGCCGCCTCCGTGATCTGGAAGCGACCCGGCGAAGCCGTCTCTAGTGTGTTTCCCTTATGTGCGGCATAGCCGGAATGGTCTCACCGAAGCGTGACCTCGCGACCCGCGAGGCCGCCGTGAATCGCATGGTGCAACGCCAGCAACACCGCGGACCGGATGACCGTGGCCTGCACTCCGACGGCCCCGCGACCCTCGGCATGAGCCGCCTGGCCATCATCGATCCGGCCAACGGCCACCAGCCGATGCGCAGTCCCGACGGACGCTTCACCCTCGTCTTCAACGGTGCGATCTACAACTACCGCGAGCTCCAGACCGAACGCGCGCTGGGCGGCTGGCATTTCCGGACCAACTGCGACACCGAGGTGCTGCTCGCCGCCTACGCCCTGCACGGCGCCGCCTGCCTGCCGCGGCTGCGCGGCATGTTCGCCTTCGCCATCTGGGATGCCCGCGAGCAAACCCTGTTCGCCGCCCGCGACCCGCTCGGGATCAAGCCGCTCTACTACGCGCGCCTGCCCGACTCAGGCGTTATCCTCGCCTCCGAGCTCAACGCCCTCCTCGCCAGCGGCGCCATGCCCCGCGAGATCGACCCCGCTTCCGTCGGCGAATACCTCGCCTGGTTCAGCGTGCCGGCCCCGCGCACCATCTATCGCGGCATCGCCAACCTGCCGCCGGGCCATTGCCTGAGCGTGGATGCCAATGGCCGCGTCAACACCCGCGCCTGGTGGCACCTGCCCGCGCCCAAGGCTGCGGACATCGCGACGAACTACCACGATTTCGTCGGCGGACTCCGCGCCCAACTCGACGATTCCATCCGTGCCCACCGCGTCGCCGACGTGCCGGTCGGGGCCTGCCTCTCAGGCGGCATGGACTCCACCGCCATCGTCGGCCTCATGGCCTGCGGCGGCGCGTCGAGGCTGAAGACCTTCTCGCTGATCTTCGGCGAGGCCGGTTTCTCCGAGCAGGCCAGCGCGCGGCTCGCCGCGCAGGCGTTCGGCACCGAGCACCACGAGGAACTCATCACCGGCTCGCGCGTCGCCACCGACTTGCCGCAGCTGCTCGCCAGTTTCGACCAGCCAACCGGGGACGGCATCAACACCTACTACGCCAGCCAGACCGCCCGCCGCGGCGGCGTGACCGTGGCGCTGTCCGGCCTCGGCGGCGACGAGCTGTTCGGCGGTTATCCCTCCTTCCGCGACCTTCCGCGCCTGCAGCGCCTGCTGCCGCTGTGGCGCCGGTTGCCCGGTGGACTGCGCCAATCCATCGTCACGCAACTCCGGGCCAGGCCCACGGTGCGCGCCCGCAAGCTCGCCGATTTCCTCGCGCACGCCCGCGACCTGCACGAACTCGCCTCCCTGCAACGCCGCGTGCTGCCGGAGGCGGCGCGGCTCTCCCTGCTCGCACCCGAAGCCCGTGCCCAGGCCGAGCGGCTCGGGCCGAATCACCCGATGCTCGAGGATTTCGCCTTCGAGCTGGCCGGCGCCGATTCCTTCCAGATCCTCAGCGCGTGGGAACTGCGCACCTACATGGCCGACGTGCTGCTGCGCGACAGCGATGTCTTCAGCATGGCCCACTCGCTGGAGCTGCGCGTGCCCTTCGCCGACCGTCCGTTGATCGAGTGGCTTTGGCCACAGCGCCCTTGGTTCAAATACGACCCCCGCCGGCCCAAGCGCGCCCTGGCCGATGCCACAGCCGACCTTGTGCCTGCCGCCATCCGGAACCGCCGCAAGCAGGGCTTCGCCCTGCCATTCGCCCACTGGATGCTGGCGGAGCTCCGGCCGTTCCTCGACGAGACTTTCTCGACGGCCTCGCTCGGTGCCTGCCCCTGGCTACAGCCCGGCGAGGTCCAGCAGGTGTGGGCGGACTACAAAACCAATCGCGACACCCGCGCCTGGTCGCGCGTCTGGACCCTCGCCGTCCTCATCGCCTTCGCCAACCCGAAGTCGCCATGAAAACGCAGCCGGCATCTCCTTTTTGTAGGAGCCTGTTTACAGGCGATTCAAAACACAGTCCGTTGACAATCGCGACCAATCGCCTGCAAGCAGGCTCCTACATTCGGACCACGTCGCCATGAAGGCCCTTCTCCTCTCGCCCGAACTCTTCCTCCACGAGGGCGGCATCGCGCGCATCATGCGGCTTTACCTCAAGGCGCTGGGCGAGCTCGCCGGCCCGACGGGCCGCGTGGACTCATTGGTCCTGAACGACCACCCCGAACGCGACGCCCGCCTGTCCCGCTACACGAACGCGCAATTCGGCGAACAGGTCGGCTGCGCTCGGCGCAAGCTGCGCTTCATCCGCGAGGCCATCCGCCTGGGGCGGCACGCCGACGTGCTGGTGTGCGGCCACCTGCACCACCTCGCCGTCGCGCGGATCGCCCGCCTCTTCAACCCGCGTCTCCGCTACTATCTGGTCGCCCACGGCATCGAGGTCTGGCGGCCGTTTTCACTGCTCGAGCGCCGTGCGCTGTTCGGCGCCCACCGCGTCCTCTGCATCAGCGAATACACGCGGCGGCAGATGCTCCGGTTTTTTCCGGAACTGCCGGCCGAGCGTCTCGTCGTTGTGCCCAACACGCTCGATCCGCATTTCTCCCCGACGCTCAACAACCGCATCTCCGCCGCGCCATTCGCCACCCCGCGCATCCTGACCGTCGCGCGGCTGACGTCCACCGACACCTACAAGGGGGTGGACACTCTCATCGAAGCGATGCCGCTCGTGCGCCGCGAATTTCCGTTGGCGCGGCTGCGCATCGTCGGCCAGGGCGACGACCGGCCGCGCCTCGAAGCGCTGGTCCAACGCCTCGACGTCGGCTTCGCGGTGGATTTCACGGGCCCGATCAGCGACGAGGCCCTGCGCGCCGAATACGCCGCCTGCGACCTCTTCGCCCTGCCCAGCCGCAAGGAGGGCTTCGGCCTCGTTTACCTCGAGGCCATGATTTATGGCAAAGCCTGCCTCGGGGCCCGCGCCGGTGGCACGCCCGAAGTGATCACCGACGCCACCGGCCAGCTGGTGGAATACGGCAATATCCCCGACCTCGCCGCCGCCGTGGCCGACCTCGTCCGCCACCCGCGTGATTCGGAGGTTGTGCGGCGGCACGCCGACACGTTTGCTTTCCCCGCCTTCACCCGGCGCCTCGCCGCCGCCCTGGCCTGATCGCATGGAGAAACCCGACACACCCGAACTCGTCCTAGAAGCCGGCCGCTCCAGCCGCCACTACTGGGCCGATCTCTGGCGCTACCGCGAGCTGCTGGGGTTCCTCGCGTGGCGCGACATCAAAGTCCGCTACAAGCAGACCACGCTCGGCGTCCTCTGGGCCCTGATCCAGCCGGCGGTCACGCTCGCGGTGTTCACCTTCATCTTCGGCAAGCTCGCAGGCATGCCGGCGGGCAACGTGCCCTATCCGCTGCTCGTGCTCGGCGGCCTGCTCCCGTGGCAGTTGTTCTCCGCCGCGTTCTCCAACGCCAGCGGCAGCCTCGTCGCCAACACCCACCTGATCTCCAAGGTCTATTTCCCGCGCCTCATCGTGCCGCTGTCATCGATCGCGGTCGCCCTGATCGACTTTGCCGTCGTGCTGGTGCTCCTCACCACCCTGTGCCTGTGGTGGCAGTTCGTGCCGGACTGGCGCATCGTCCTCCTGCCGCTGTTCATTGTGCTGACCTTGGTCACCGCGATCGGCACCGGGCTCTGGCTCACCGCGCTCACGGTGAAATACCGCGACTTCCGCTTCGTCGTGCCGTTCCTCCTGCAAGTGGGCCTGTTCCTGTCTCCCGTGGGCTTCAGCTCCACCAACCTGCCCAACTGGCGGTTCGTCTATTCGCTCAACCCCATGGTCGGCGCCATCGACGGCTTCCGCTGGTGCCTGCTGCGCGGCGAACCCGCGCTCGCCCCCGTCAATCTCGCACTCTCCACCGGCATGGCGTTGCTGCTGCTCGTCTCCGGCCTCTGGTATTTCCGCCGCACCGAGCGCACCTTCGCGGACATCATCTGAGGATGAATGACCACGGACAACTGACCACTGACTACCGACTCTGACACGGGCCAAAAACAGCAAAAGTAAAACCCATGAGAAACTATACAAAGATCGATGCCTGGCGGTTTGCGGATGACCTCACTGTTTCTGTTTATGAAGCAACGCGGACATTTCCCCGGGAGGAACTTTATGGGATCACCAGCCAGCTTCGGCGGGCCTCCTCGTCGGTTCCTGCCAATATCGCGGAAGGGTCGGCCCGCGCCACCAAGAGGGATTACCTGCACTTTTTGCATATCGCCCGTGGCTCGCTCACCGAGACGCAATACTTCATCCATCTTTCCAAGCGTCTTGGATATCTTGAGGAATCCCTCGTCAGCAAACTGCGGCAGCAAACAACGTCCGTCTTTGCTTGCCTGCATGGGCTTATCCGTGCGGTCGAGAAAGAGTCCGTTGTCAGTGGTCCGTAGTCAGTAGTCTCAAAAAATGCCTCAACCAGTCATTTCCGTTTCCGGCCTCGGCAAGCGCTACTACCTCACGCACGAGAAGCGCACCGACACGCTGCGCGACTCGCTCACCCAGACGATCCGCCGCCTCGTCGGCGGCAACGGATCGGAGACTGACGCGGAGGAATTCTGGGCGCTGCGCGATGTCAGCTTCGACGTGAACCAAGGCGACGTCGTCGGCATCATCGGGCGCAACGGTGCCGGCAAATCCACGCTCCTGAAGATCCTTTCCCGCATCACGGAGCCCACTACCGGCACGGTGCGCCTGCGCGGCCGCGTCGCCAGCCTGCTGGAGGTTGGCACGGGCTTCCACCCGGAGCTCTCGGGTCGCGAGAACATCTACCTCAACGGCGCCATCCTCGGCATGTCGCGAGCGGAGATCACCCGGAAGTTCGACGAGATCGTGGCCTTCGCCGAGGTCGAGCGCTTCCTCGATACCCAGGTGAAACACTATTCGAGCGGCATGTATGTCCGGCTCGCGTTCGCCGTCGCCGCGCACCTCGAACCCGAGATCCTCATCGTGGATGAGGTGCTTGCCGTCGGCGATGCGGCCTTCCAGCGGAAATGCCTGGGCAAGATGCAGGCGGTCTCGCGCAGCGAAGGCCGCACGGTGCTCTTCGTCAGCCACAACCTGCCCTCGGTCCGCGAGCTTTGCCGGAGCGCCGTGCTGCTGGCCGGAGGCCAGGTGCAGGCCACCGGCCCCTGTTCACGGGTGCTGGAAATCTACCAGCACGGACTGGCGAACAGCGCGCCCACCTCTGTGCCGACACCCCCGCCCGACCTGCTGGACCGGGGCTACGCCACCGGCCTCGTCATTGAAAATCTGGCCGGGCTGCCCTGCTCTGACTTTCCCGTGGGCACCCCCTGGCGGGCCCGCGTTCGCTTCCGCATCGTTCGGGGTCAGCCACACTTTGTCGTCGCCCTCGGCCTCAAATCCGCCGACGGCATCGCGGTGCAGACCGCCTGGCACCCTCCTTGCGATCTAGCCCCGGGCGACTACGAGGTGAGTTTTACTCAGGAAAATGTCATCTTCGAGGCCGGCACCTACTCGGTGCTCATCGGCTTGAGCGAAAGCGACCGCGGCCTGCAGCAATTCGAAGGCGCCCGGCTCGACCTCACCAGCGAACGTGCCGTCGGCTATTATCCCGGCACCGCCGGGCTCGGCTTGGTGCTCAATTCAATGGCGACCAGCCTTCAGCGGCTCTGACCATCTTTTCTTGTCCACTAGCCTTCAACCTGCCGACCTGACCGCCTACCTTGCCGGGACGAGTGCGGCAGAAATTGAATTCGGCCGCCTGTTCCACAGGGACGAGCCGCTCGTGATCTGCGACATCGGCGCCTGCGAGGGCGAGGACTCCGTGCGTTATGCCCGCGCCTATCCGCGCGCCCGGATCTTCGCCTTCGAACCGCTGCCATCCAACCAGGCGCTGGTGCGCGCCAATTTCGCCCGCCACGCCGTGCCCAATGCCGAGCTCGTGCCCCTTGCGCTCTCCGACCGCGCGGGCGAGGCGACCTTTCATGTTTCCTCCGGCCGGCCGCCCGACCTGTTCGCCGGTGAAAACTGGAACTACGGCAACAAGTCCAGCTCGCTGCTCGCACCGGCGCAGGCCGCCCCGATGCACGGCTGGATCGAGTTCAAGGAGGCGATCACCGTTCCCACCGGCACACTCGATGCCTTTTGCGCGCAGCGCGGCCTCGGGCACATCGACTTCATCCAGATGGACGTGCAGGGCGCGGAGCAACTCGTCCTCGCGGGAGCCACCGCGATGCTGCCGCGCATCACCGCCATCTGGCTCGAAGTATCCATCCGCGAAAACTACCGTGGCCAGGCGCTCGCGGGCGACATCACGCGGCTCATGAAAAGCCACGGCTTCAAGCTCGCGCACTCCGTCCACCTGGGCGAGGCCACGGGTGAAGGCGATCACCTCTACGTCAACCTCCGCCACCCGCGCACCTGGGCCTACGCCGCCAGCCGTCCGTTCCGCACCGTCGCCGGCCGGCTCAAGCGCGCGCTGCTTTCCTAACCCCCGCTCCCATGATCATCACCAGCCTGACCGGCGGACTCGGCAACCAGATGTTCCAATACGCGGCCGGCCTCGCGCTGGCCGAGCACCACCGCACCGTGCTCAAGCTCGACGTCTCCTGGTTCCGCGCCGACCCCGCCTACGAGGCCCACAACCGCTACGCGCTGTCCTGCCTCAACATCACGGAGCAGTTCGCCACCCAGGAGGAGATCGACCGCGTGCGCGGTGTCACGCTCACGACCACCGAGCGCTGGGCCGCCGCGTTGGCCGGCGCGGTCCGGCTCAAACGTTACGCGCAGCGCCACGCCGCCCCGGCCAACTGGCACCAGCCCCCGACCTTTGCGTTTTATCCGCAGCTCCTGGAGCAGCCGGATAACACCTACCTCAACGGCATGTTCCAGTCGGAAAAATTCTTCGCCGCCTCCGCCGATCTGCTGCGCCTGCATTTCTCCTTCCGCTACCCGGCCCAGCCGGAGGTCGCCGCCCTCGCCGACCGCATCCGCTCCCGTCCGTCGGCCGCCGTGCACTTCCGCCGCGGCGATTACCAGCGCAACGCCTCCTTCGCGAAGGAGATCGGCGCGCTCGACCTGGCCTATTACCACCGCGCGGTCGCCCTGCGCGCTCTGCGGG
>DAORVZ010000019.1:0-11260 GCA_035434005.1 Lacunisphaera sp. | reverse complement strand
CAGGGAAAATTTCAGTTCCAGCGCGCGCTGGAAGACGTGCATATGAACGTGGAATCGCGGCTCGCCGAATTGATCGGAGACGCCGCCGGCCGCCGGCATACCGCGCGCTCGCGCAACGATCAGGTCGCGACCGATTTCAAATTGTGGATACGCGATACCATCGATGCGCTGGACGCAGAGCTTGCGGCGTTTCAGCTCGCGCTCGCCGAGAAGGCGCAGGAACATGTCGACACCGTGATGCCGGGGCTGACGCATTTGCAGACCGCGCAGCCGGTCACCTTCGGCCATCATCTGCTCGCCTTTGTCCTTCTTGCCTTTGGTCTCGTCCGTCTTGCCTTCGGCGGCGGCGAGAAATTCCTGCACGGTGATAGCCGGAGCGCTGTCCGTCTTCTCCTCGTTGACGGAGACGAACTCCTTCTGCTTGAAGCCCATCTTCTTCTTTTCGGGCCAGAGGGCGGACTTGAGCGGCGGGTGGGAGCCGATTTGCAGCCACTGTTCGGAGGCGGCGTCGTAGAAATAGGTTTCCGGGGTGATGCCCTTGGCGGGATCCTGGCTCTCGGTCAGCGAGCGGAGCTGCTCCAGTGAGAAGGGGCCGCGTGCTTCGGTGTCGTTGAGGCCACGGATGTAATATTCCGGGCCGGAGGGGTCTGAGGAGCCGCCGGACATAGTGCGGCCATGTTGCGGCTCAGGTCGGGCGCGGCAAGAGCGAAGTGCCGCCGCCCTCCGACGGCCACAGACTGCGCTACCGGGCATTACATCCGCGCCAGGTCGGTGCGGAGGCCTAGCAGGTGCAGGCCGGACTCAAGCTCGATGAGCGTGCGATGGCAGAGCAGCAGGCGGCGGGCGCGCACCGCCGGGTCGTCCACGATGACCTTGTCGGCGGCGTAGAAGGCGCTGAATTCGCCGGCGAGTTCGTAGAGGTAGAGGCAGAGGAAATGCGGGCGCAGGGTGGTGGTGGCGAGCAGGGTCGCGTCGGAGAATTTGACCAGTTTGCGGGCCAGGGAAATTTCCTGCGGGGTCGCCGGCGCGGTGGCGGCATCTGCCACCGGGACGGTGGCGCTGCCGTCGACGGCGATGGTCGGATTGACAGCATCGAGCCCGGCCTTGCGGAAGATGGAGCGGATGCGCGCGACGGCGTAAAGCAGGTAGGCGGCGGTGTTGCCCTCAAGGGAGATCATCTTGTCCCAGGCGAACACGTAGTCGCTGGAACGGTTCTGCGAGAGATCGGCGTATTGCACGGAGGCGACGCCGACGATGTCGGCGATGGCGCGGCGCTCGGCCTCGGGGAAGTCCGGGCTTTTGGCGCTGACGAGCGCGAAGGCGCGTTCCTGAGCCTCGTCGAGGAGGGCCTTCAGGCGGATGATGCCGCCGTCGCGGGTCTTTAGCGCCTTGCCATCCTCGCCATTGACCGAGCCGAAGGTCACGTGATGCAGCTCGGGCAGGCGGTAATTTTTCGCCGCGAACCATTTCCGGACCGTGAGATAGAGCTGCTCGAAATGGTCGGCTTGGCGGTAATCGGTGACGACGATGATGCCGTCCACCTTGAAATGCTCGGCCCGGTAAAGTGCCGTCGCCAGGTCGCTGGAGGCATAGTTGGCCGCCCCGTCCTTCTTGCGGATGATGAAGGGCTGCTTGGCAAAGCGCGGATGTTCCGGGTGGAAGACCACCAACGCGCCCTCGCTCGGCTGGGCGAGGCTGGCATCGGTGAGCTCGCGGTAGATGCGCTCGACCTTGTCGTTGTAGAAGCTCTCGCCGAGCATGGCGTCGAACTTGATGCCGAGGCGGTCGTAGATTTCCTGGAACGCGGTGAGGGAGACGTCGTTGATCTTCTGCCAGATTGCGAGGCTGCTGGCGTCGCCGGCCTGTAGCTTGACGAGTTCCTGCTGCGCCTCGGTGAGCACCACGGGATCGGCCTCGGCGGCGGCGTTGCCGATCTTGTAGAGACGCTCGAACTCCTCGAGCGGGTCGGCGGCGAGCGCGGAGGCGTCGAGGTGGCGTTGGTAGGCCCAGATGAGTTTGCCGAACTGCGTGCCCCAGTCGCCGATATGGTTGTCGCGAATCACTTTCGCGCCGCTGAAGGCGAGCAGGCGGCAGATGGCCTCGCCGATGACGGCCGAGCGCAGGTGGCCGACGTGCATCTGTTTGGCGGTGTTGGGCGACGAGTAATCGACGATCCAGGTCTGGCCGCCGCGGGCGCTGGCGGCGCCGCTTTGCAGATGTTCCTCGGAGTCGTAGGTCTGGAGCCAGCCGAGCAGGGCGGCGGGTTTCAGGCGGAAGTTGATGAAGCCCGGACCGGCGAGGGAGATGTCATAATGCTCCCTCAATGCGTCCAGTTTATCGACGAGTTGCTGGCCGACAGCGCGGGGGTTTAGTTTTTCCCGCTTGGCGAAAGCGAGGGCGCCATTGGCCTGAAAATCACCGTTGGCCGGATCGGCCACCCGCACTTCGGGCTGGAATCCCCGATCGGCCAAATCGAGGGCGGCGGCGGCCGTCCGCAGGGCGGTGTCGAGGTGGCTGGCGAGGTTGAAGGGCAGGGACATCGGGTGATTGAGGAATTGCGCTTGGCTTTGAGCAAGAAGGATTTTGGCGGGTTGCGGGGAGTCAAAAAACAGCTATCTTGCCGCATGGAATTCCCCGCAACCATGGCTCCAAGCGCGGTCATTTTAGTCTCGACAAAACTGGCAAAACCCATTGCCTCTGCGAGCTTTGCGCCGCACGGCGCGCTCCCTCAGATACACACAGTGCCTTCCATGAGAAAACGTCCCATTCCCTCCCGCCGGTTCATCAAGCCGTCGTTTACATCATTGATTGAGAAGAAACGCGACGGCCAGGAATTTACGCAGGAAGAAATCCGCTACATCATTGATTCGACCCTTGATGGTGAGATGCCCCAGCACCAGCAGGCGGCCCTCCTGATGGCGATTTTCTTCGCCAACATGTCGGCCCAGGAGACGGCGATCCTCACGGAGGAGATGATGCTTTCCGGCGAGGTGATCGACCTGTCCCATATCTCGAAGCCGAAGATCGACAAGTATTCCACCGGCGGCGTCGGCGACAAGACCGCCCTCGTCCTCGCCCCGCTCGCCATGGCCAGCGGCGTCGTCGTCCCGATGATGTGCGGCGTCGAGCAGGAGTTCGTCATCACGACGCTCGAAAAGCTCTCGGCCGTCCCGGGCTTCAAGAGCCACATGTCCATCCAGCACTTCGTCGACCAGCTCGCGCGCGTCGGCGGCGCCATCGCCGAGCAGAGCCCCGAGCTCGCCCCGGCCGACAAGATTTTCTACGACCTCCGCCTCGAAACCGGCACCATCCCGAGCCTCCCGCTCATCACCGGCAGTGTGCTCTCCAAGAAGCTCGCCGAGGGCGCCGAGGGCCTCGTCATCGACGTCAAGTGGGGCAACGGTTCCTTCATCAAGGATCTTGAGCAGGCCAAACAGCTCGCCCGCTCCATGACCCGCGTCGGCCGCTCCATGAAGCGCCGCTGCGTCGCGCTCGTCACCGACATGAACCAGCCTCTCGGCGACACCGTCGGCGCCGCGCTCGAGATCAAGGAGGCCATCGCGCTCCTCAAGGGCGAGGGCCCCGAGGATATGAAGGAACTCGTGCTTAAGCTCGGCATGGAGATCGTCCGCCTCGCCGGCGTCGCCGGCTCCACGCTCTCGGCCAAGCAGACCGTGCAGCGCCACCTGACCGACGGCTCGGCCCTCGAGAAGTTCAAGGACATGATCAAGGCCCAAGGCGGCGACGTCTCCTACATCGACCATCCGGAAAAATTCCCGACGGCGAAGCACATTCGCAAGCTGCCCGCCCCGAAGCGCGGCTATGTGCACACCATCAACGCCGCCATGATCGCCAAGGGCGTCTCGCTCCTCGGCGCCGGCAAGGACCCCGCCCACCACAACAAGATCGACTACGCCGTCGGCGTCTCGGAGATCAAAAAGGTCGGCACGCAGGTCAAGCAGGGCGAGCCGCTGATGATGATCCACTACAACGACGAAGCGAAGCTTGAGCAGGCGCTCAACTACTTCAAGGACGCCTACCGTCTCGCCCCCAAGCGCCCGATCCCGCCCCCGCTTGTCGTCGAGCGCGTGGCGTAACAAGCGGTCTCACGCGAAGCCGCGAAGGCGCAAAGTTCTCAAGCCCCGCGTTGGCGGGGCTTTTTCTTTGTTTCCAAAAATGAATCGCCCTCTGTGGCTTTGCGCCTTTGCGTGAAAACCATGTCAGAAGAGATCGACGAAAAGTCCCCGATCAATCCCGGCCGCCCCGAACTGGGCGAGCCGCTGCCGCCCGAGCAGTGGTCCAAGCCGTGGGCCCAGCTCAAGTTCGTCTCGTTCCAGCCGGCCATCTTCCCGCGCATGCTCGGCGACGTGTCGCGCGACGCCCGGCCCGGCGATTTGGTCTCCGTCTACGACAAGTTCGGCCACCGCGTGGGCACCGGCCTCTTCAACCCGCGCGCCAAGATGCCGCTGCGAGTCGTCGTCCACTCCAGCGAACCCATCGGCGAGGAATATTTCGAGATGGCCATCCGCCGGGCCGTCGCGCTGCGCCAGGACATGTTCCAGCTCGACGAGGTGAGCGACGCCTGGCGCGTCATCAACTCCGACGGCGACGGCATCAGCGGCCTGACGATCGACCGCTACGGCGACACGCTTTATTGCGACGTCTATTCGCTCGGCATCTTCCAGCGCCTGCCGAAATGGCTGCCGTTGCTACACGAGCTCTGCGGCACCAAGCACGTCCGCGTCCACGTGGACCACGATCTTGGCAGCCTCGAGGGCATCAAGCCCTCGCAGATGAAGGAGCTCACCGCCTCCGCCCCCGACAAGGTGAAGATCCGCGAGCATGGCGTGAAGTATGAGGTGGATTTCGCCGAGGGCCACAAGACGGGTTTCTTCTGCGACCAGCGCGACAACCGGAAGCGCTTCGGCACGCTCGTGAAGGGCCTGCGGGTGCTCGACCTGTGCAGCTACACCGGCGGCTTCTCGATCAACGCCATTCTCGGCGGCGCGAGCGAGGTGACGGCCGTCGATCTCGACGAGGATGTCATCACCCAGGGCCGGCGCAACGCCAACCTGAACCAGATTTCCCCCAACAAGCTGAAGTGGGTGCACGCCGATGCCTTCGCCTACGCACGCCAGATGCAGAAGAACGGCGAGCAGTTCGACGCCGTGCTCTGCGATCCGCCGAAGTTCGTCATGACCCGCGAGCCCGCCGGCGCCGCCGAGGGCATGCGCAAATATTCCGACCTGAACCAGATCGCCGCCAGCCTCGTGAAGCCGGGCGGCCTGTTTGTCACGTGCTCCTGCTCAGGCCTCGTGACGCTGGAGACGTTCGAGGAATGTGTCATCAAGGGCGCACACCGCCTCAACCGCCGCCTGCAGATCTTCGACCGCACCGGCCCCGGCGTGGACCATCCGGTGTATTCCAACTGCCTCGAAAGCCGCTACCTCAAGCTGCTGTGGTCGCGGGTGCTTTAGATTACGCCCTGCGGAAAAGCACTACGCGCACAGAAAGCGTCGCCGCCAAGCTAGCGGGCAAGAGAGCCTGCCACGGAGTGCCTTCGCGCATGAGGCGGTGGATGGAGGGGGACATTTCCACCAAGTCGACGAGCACGGCATGGCTCAGTTTAATTATTTCGGTCACGTGCAACGAGGCGCTGGCGGTGAAGCCTTCCATGTCGGCCGGGAGCTTTTCTTCGCCGATCTTGGCCAGCGGCAGGAAAGCGCGGAGTTCCTGCCAGTGGTCGGCTTGGGGGTAAACGAAGAGGGCGTAGCCGCCCGGACGCAGGACGCGTTTGATCTCGGCCAAGGGTCGCGGCGCGAAGATCGACTGGACGAGGTCGAGGCTGCCGTCGGCAAAGGGCAGGGGGTTGAGCAGGTCCGCGCGCAGGATCAGCGACGGCTTCAGCGTTTTCGCGGCCAGCTTCACGGCGTCGACCGACAGATCCAAACCGTAGCTGCGGCCGATGCCGTGGGACCGCACCATGTGGCCGAGGAAGAACCCTTCGCCACAGCCCAACTCGAGCACGCTTTTCGGCGGCGTCTCGAATGGCAGAGCGGCCAGCGCCGCCACCAGCGGTGCAAAGACTTCGGCGCGATGCACGCGGTCGCGGGCCAGAATCATGGCCTTGCTGTCGCCGCGGCCTTCGCCCTTTTGCCGGCCGTGCAGGAGTGAGAGATAACCTTCCTTCGCCAAGTCGAAGGTATGGCCTTGGGCGCAGCGGTAGGATTTTTCGACGGGAGCCAGCGCCCCGCGGCAAAGCGGGCAGATCAAAGACATGGGCGGTATCGACACGGCGAGACTTCTGCGGACGGCGCAAGTAGCTTCATGGTTTGATGGGGTCGGCAAGGGCGGTGGTCTGCGCGGCCGGGCGATTTCCAACCGTGACTTTCTGATGGGGAGTGGCAAGCTCCCGTCTGTCACCGATGGGTTCGGGCTCATTATGCAACACTCTCCCTGGTCATGCAGGTTTCTGCACAGCGTCATTCGCTGCGCTTGGTTGCTGGGTCTGGTGGCGGTTTGTGGTCTGGCCCGGGAAATAGCAGCACCCGCGCCGCAGGCGGTGGAGATCGGCGTGCGTTCCTCGGTCGATCAGCGGTGGCAGGGTGTGCGCAAGCTCGGCCCCATCGAGCATGGCAAGGTTTACCTGATCGCCTCGCTGAACGAGGCTCCCTCAGCCAGGAAATTGGCGCAGCCGGTGGACGAGGCCGGATTGCTGGCGCAGCTGCGCCAGGTGCTGAACTCCCGGGGATTTCGCGAGTGCCTGACGGGTGATACGCCAGACGTCGTCCTGACCCTCCTCTACGGCCGGGGGCACCTGCGGAACCCGTATTTGGCCAACATTGATGGTGACATCTCCTCCGACAGTCTCGCTCCCACGCCGGGGGAGAGCATGCTGGCGGCCTCGGTGGATCCGCGCCTTTACGGGAAACGGGGGTGGGGTGCCTATGAGCATAAGCTCATGGTCGCGCAGAAGGAGAAACTTTTCATCCGGATCACGGCGTGGAAGTTTCCCGGCGACCGGAAGGAGAAACCCGCCGAACTCTGGAAAACGACCATGGTCGTCGACGAGCCCGAAGCGCGCGACTTGAACGAGCTGTATCCGAAGATGCTGGCCGCTGGCGCTTCCTTCTTTGACCGCCACCTGAAGCAGGAGGAGGTGACGATTGGGACGCCGCTCAGGGAAGGCAGCGTCAAGCTCGGTCCGCTGAATATTCTGGAGGAAAGCGTGCCCGCCAAGGTTCCCTGACGGTAGCCGGGCGGACGGGCGTGGCAGTTGGAGGGCAAGGCGAACCTCGACGGCCTGCGGCGATTCCGCAGTGGACATCAGGCCGGACACGCAAAGTATCGCTTCTGCATGCACAGCCTGAAGCATTTGTTCGACCAGAACCTGGCCTGGGCGGAGGCCATCAAGCGCAGGGATCCGGAATTCTTCCAGAAGCTCTCGCGCCAGCAGAATCCCGAATATCTCTGGATCGGCTGCTCGGACTCGCGCGTGCCGGCCAACGAGATCGTCGGCCTGCTGCCGGGCGAGGTGTTCGTCCACCGCAACGTGGCCAACGTCGTCGTGCACACGGATCTGAACTGCCTTTCGGTCATCCAGTTCGCCGTCGATGTGCTCAAGGTGAAGCACATCATGGTGGTCGGTCACTACGGCTGCGGCGGCGTGAGCAAGGTCATCCGCTGCGAGCGGGTCGGACTGGCCGACAACTGGTTGCGCCATGTGCAGGATGTCCGCGAGAAACACGAGGGCTGCCTGCACCGGCTGCCGGATGACACGGCGCGCAGTTCGCGGCTGTGCGAGCTCAACGCTGTCGAGCAGGCCTTCAACGTTTCGACGACCACCATCGTGCAGGATGCCTGGGCGCGCGGCCAGCGGCTGGCCGTGCATGCGTGCATTTATGGACTGCGGGACGGCATCCTCCGCGACCTCGGAATGTCGGCCGGTGATTCTGAGGCCGCGACCGCCGCCTATCGGGCCGCGATTTCCGAGATCAACAACCGCGGCGCGACCACCGTGCCCTGGTGACTTGCCAGAAACTGCGCCAGCGGGGCGCAGGTTTCAGGACAAGCCCGGGTTTCCAGCAGGCAACAACGGGGAGACAAAAAAGCCCGCGGGATGAACCGCGGGATGAAGAAGGTGAAGAGCGAACTCAGGCGCGCCCAAGGTAGGAACCGTCGGCCGTGCTGACCTTGATGAGCTCGCCGGCCTTGATGAAGAGCGGCACCTGGACGACCAGGCCGGTTTCCATGGTGGCGGGCTTCTGCACGTTGCTGGCGGTGTCGCCCTTGATGCCCTCGGAGCTCTCGGTGACCTTGAGCGTTACGGAGGAGGGGATGTCGATGGTGACGGGAACCTCGTTGATGAAAAGGACGTCGGCCTTGCCGTTGGCGACAAGGTAGTTCTTGGAGTCGCCGATCATGGCGGCGCTGATCTCAAAAGTCTCGAAGCTCTCCGGATCCATGAACGAGTAGGTGTCGCGGTCGGCGTAGCTGAACTCCAGGGTGCGGCGGTCAGTCTGAAGGACGTCGACGTGGTCGGGGGAGTTGAAACGCTGCTCAAGCGACTTGCCGTAGCGCAGATTGCGCATTTTCACCTGGACGAAGGCGCGCAGGTTGCCCGGGGTGCGGTGCTGCGTCTCCATGATGAGGTGCGGCTCGCCGTTGAAGGTGATGACTTGGCCTTTTTTGAGATCGTTGGCTGCGGGCATGACGGGTTCGGATCGGAGTTTTTGGTTACGTAAGGGGATAGGAATACCCAGCGGCTTTCCGCAGTGTCAACACTGCCCTCGGATTTCTTCCCGCCGGCTCCCCTCAGGCCCACGAAGCATCTCCAAGCTTGTCATTTCCAAGAGGTTTCCGACACTGCCGCGACATACCCATGAAGCAGCGCACCCTCCTGCGCGAGGTCTCCATCAAGGGCAACGCCCTGCACACCGGAGACTCCGTGCACATGACTTTCAAGCCCGCGCCCGCGAACCACGGCATCGTGTTCCGGCGCGTGGATCTGCACGGCCATCCCGAACTGAAGCCGCGCGTGAACCTCGTCACCGATCTCGTGCGCGCCACCACCATCCAGTCGGGCCACGCCAAGATCCACACGATCGAGCACGTCCTCAGCGCGCTCAGTGGCTGCGGGGTGGATAACCTCATCATCGAGATGGACGCCAGCGAGCCGCCCATCCTCGACGGTTCGGCCCGCGAGTTCGTGAAGCTCATCCAGCAGGGCGAGCCCGTGGAGCAGGAGGCCGAGCGCGAGTATTTCACCCTGACCGAGACCGTCTCCGTTTCCCGCGGCAACTCCTCCATCATCGCGTTGCCCTACGACGGCCTGAAGATCACCTGCACTTCGGCCGACGACCGCGGCATCCATACCCAGCACCTCTCGCTGGTCGTGGACCCCGAGGTCTATGTCACCCAGATTGCGGCCGCGCGCACCTTCACCATCTACGAGGACATCGAGGAGCTGCTGAAACTCGGCAAGATCAAGGGCGGCTCGCTCGACAGCGCCATCGTCATCAAGGGCGACAAGATCATCTCGAAGGAGCCCCTGCGCTTCAACGACGAGTTCGTGCGGCACAAGATCCTCGATATCATCGGCGACATCACCCTGCTCGGGCTGCCGCTCAAGGCGCACATCGTCGCCACACGGCCCGGCCACGCGCTCAACGCCGAGCTGACCAAGATTCTCCTGGAGAAATACACCGCCTGGCAGCAGGGCGGCAGGAAGGCCGTCAAGCCCGCCGCGCCCAAGGCCGACATCGCCACCGAGACCACCCTCGATATCCGTCGCGTGCTCGACACGCTGCCGCACCGCTACCCCTTCGTCATGCTCGACCGAGTGGTCGAGCTGACCGAGGACACCCTCACGGCGATCAAGAACATCACCTTCAACGAACCGTTCTTTCAGGGCCACTATCCCGGCAATCCCGTCATGCCCGGCGTGCTGCAGATTGAGGCCATGGCGCAGGCCGCCGGCATCCTCATGATCCGCAAGACCACGATGGAGGGAAAGACCGCGCTGTTCATGAGCTGCGACAAGGTGAAATGGCGCAAACCCGTCCGTCCCGGCGATCAGTTGCTCGTCAAGGTCAAGCTCACCAAGGTCCGCGGCCCCATCGCCTGCGCCGAGGGCGAGTGCAGCGTCGGCGGCCAGGTCGTCTGCTCGGGCGACCTCATGTTCATGACGGTGGATAGCAGCGCGCTGGACTGACCCCATGGCCCAGCAGATTCACTCCACCGCCATCGTCGAACCCGGTGCGGAACTGGGCGACGATGTCGTCATCGGTGCCTACGCCTACGTCGGCGCCCGGGTGGTGATCGGCGCAGGCACCGTGCTGCATCACCATGCCAGCGTCGAGGGCTTCACCAGCGTGGGCGCGGGGTGCGAGATATTCCCCTTCACCTGCATCGGCACCAAGACGCAGGACCTGAAATTCAGGGGCGGCTCGCCCGGGGTGCGGATTGGCGACCGGAACGTTCTGCGCGAATACGTCAGCGTCCATGCCGCCACCAACGACGGTGAGTTCACGGTGCTGGGACACGACAACACGATCCTCGCCTACAGCCACATCGCGCACGATTGCCAGCTGGGCAACCACATCATCGCGAGCAATTCCGTGGGCTTGGCCGGGCACGTGATCATCGAGGATTATGTGGGGCTCGGGGCCAAATGCGGCGTGCATCAGTTCTGCCGCGTCGGCGCCTATGCCATGGTTGGTGCCATGTCGAAAATCGTGCAGGATGTGCCCCCGTTTGTCATCGCCGACGGCAATCCCGCCATCGCCCGCTCAATCAACAAGGTCGGACTCGAGCGCAACGGCTTCACGCCCGAACGGCTGGAGGCGGTCAAGCAGGCGTTCCGCGTCTTTTATCGCGCCGGGCACAACCGCACGCAGGCCTTCGAGCAGATGCGCGCCCACACCCTGGGCGCGACGCCGGACTTCCAGCATTTCCTGGCCTTCGTCGAGCGCAGCGAGCGCGGCGTGGTGGGCGGGAAGTGAACCGTAAGCCCGCCTATCTGCCTGCCAGGTAGGGCGACACCGGCCCGGTGCGCCGGGAACTTGGCGCTATCCCATTTGCTTTGCGTCTCCCAACTGCCGCAGCAGCTCGTAGCTGTAGAGCCCCGTGCGGTGGCCGTCGCTGAACTCGAAGCGGATGGCGTAGTTGCCGATGCGCTCCCAGCCGGTGACCTCGATGCCGACGAAATTCCTCGGCACCTCGCCGCCGTATTGATGGCCGAAGATGTCGCGCTCGCCCT
>DAORVZ010000018.1:0-11348 GCA_035434005.1 Lacunisphaera sp. | reverse complement strand
CGGCAAGAGCACCACGATGCGCATCCTCACCGGCTACCTGCCGGGCACTTCCGGCTCCGTCCGCATCTGCGGCCACGCCGTCGCCAGCGCACCCGAGGCCACCAAGCGCCATGTCGGCTACATGCCCGAGAACAACCCGCTGCCGGACGACATGCGCGTCTCCGAATACCTCTGGTTCCGCGGCCGCCTCAAGGAGATGCCCCGCGCCAAGCTGCGCGCCCGCATCGATGAGGTCCTCGAGCTCTGCGACCTCAAGCGCAACCGCCACCGCATCCTCGGCCGCCTCTCCAAGGGCAACAAGCAGCGCGTCGGCATCGCCGAGGCCATCCTCTCCGAGCCCGCCGTCATCATCATGGACGAGCCGACCATCGGCCTCGACCCGCACCAGATCATCATCGTGCGCGACCTCATCGCCAGCCTCCGCGGCCGCATGAGCGTCATCATCTCCAGCCACATCCTCCCCGAGATCGAGGCCACCTGCGACCGCGTGCTCATCATCAACGGCGGCCGCATCGTCGCGCAGGGCTCGCCCGCCGACCTCCGTCACGAGATCTTCGGGCACACCAGCTACCGCCTCGAGCTCGCCGGCGAGACCGAGAGCCTCGGCGCCCGGCTCAAGGAGATCGAGCCCACCCTCCGCGTGGCCACCCTCGGCGACTGTGCCCCCGACGGCTTCTGCGTCGCCACCCTCGTCACCGAGTCCGCCGCCGACCTCGGCGAACGGCTCCTCGCCGCCCTGCCCGCCCTCGGCTACCGCATCCGCTCGCTCGGCCGCACCCAGCCCTCGCTGGAGGATGTCTTCCTCGCCGCCACCCGCCGCAGTTGGGACGCCCGCCTGCCCGACAAGCCAGTCAACGGCGACAGCCGCGCACCGTTGCCGAAATTTTGAAGCAATAAGACCACAGGACCACGGACTACCGACCACGATGAAGACACGCAGCCAAAATGCCGGATCGGGATATCACCACAGCCTCGCCATGAAGTGGTCTTCCGTCATGTCGTCCCGTTGTCCCGTTGTCTCGTAGTCCTGCCCCATGCGCCACTACTTCACCATCCTCTCCCACGAGATCCGCACGCTGCTTTACAGCCCGAGCACGTATATCGCGGCCGTGTTTTTTCTCGGGGTGATGGGCTTCATCTTCGCCAGCATCCTCGACAGCTACCGCGTGCCGCAGGAGACCCCGCCGGCCGTCGTCTTCTTCCAGTTCTTCTGGTTCCCGGTGCTCTTCATGGTGCCGTTGCTCACGATGAAGACCATCGCCGACGAGCGCCGCCAGGGCACGCTCGAGACGCTGCTCACCACCCCCGTCAGCACTGCCGAGGTCGTGCTGGGCAAGTTCTCCGCGGCCTATCTCTTTTACCTGCTCCTCTGGGGATCGACCCTCGGCTTCCACTCCATCATCCAGCTCTACGCCCGCGACCTCCGGGGCCTCGATTCCGGCCCGCTCATCGGCGGCTATCTCTTCATCGCCATCAGCGGCCTGCTCTTCGTCGCCCTCGGCGTCTTCGCCAGCTCGATGACCCGCAGCCAACCCGTGGCCGGCATCTTCACCGTGGTGTTGCTCATCCTCGTCGTCCTCGGACCGCGCTACCTAGGGGAGATCAATGCTCTGCACAGCGCCACCTTCGGCCCGCTGAAGGACGCGCTCGACTCCCTGCAGGTCTCCACCCACGTCGACGACTTCACCCGCGGAATCATCGATACGCGGCAGCTGTTTTATTACCTGACCGGCTCCACGCTGGCCCTCCTCTTCAGCATCCTCGGGGTCGAGGCCAAGCTGCTGCACGGCTGACCCATGCCCTCCACCGACAGTTTTCGCACGGCCCGCTGGCTCCGGTTCATCAACCTGCTGCTGCAGGCGCTGCTCTTCCTCAGCCTGTTCGCGGGGCTCAACTACCTCGCCTTGAATCATGCCTGGCGCTTTGATGTCACCACTCACCACCGGCACTCCCTCTCGCCCGAGAGCAAGGCGTATCTGGAGCAATTGGAGCGCGACGTCACCATCATCGTCACCCTGACGGACAGTGGCGACAGCGAGGAGCTGGCCCAGGCTTTCCGCGATGTCACCGCCTTGCTGCGCGAATACACCTACTACACCCGCGGCCACAGCAAGGCCCAGCTCACCGTCCGCTATGTTGATGTCTACCAGAACCGCCGCGAAGCCGAGGCCCTCGGCGTGGAGCAGCCCAATGTCGTGGTTCTCCAGAGCGACCGCGGCCGCAGCGTCAAGACCCTCGACGATCTCTACGTCATCAAGAAAAAGGTCAGCCGCGAGGCCTTCAAGGGTGAAGCCGTTATCACCGCCGCGCTCCTCGATGTCTCCAAGGCGGAGAAGAAGAAGATATTTTTCCTCGCCGGCCACGGCGAGATGTCGCCCGACAGCGTGGACGGTGCCCGCGGCCTCTCGCAACTGCGCGACCAACTCCGCCAGCGCAATTACGACCTCGAGAATCTCGACCTGAACCTGGCCCGCCGGATACCCGACGATGCCGCCCTCGTGATCATCCCCGCTCCCGAGCGCCGCTTTCAACCCTTTGAGGAGGAGCTACTGCGCCAATATCTCACCACCCGCGCCGGCCGTGTGATCCTGATGGTCAGTCCGGCCAGCCAGTTCGGCCTCGAAAATCTGCTCTTCGACTGGGGCATCCGGGTTTTCGACAACGTCATCTACGACACCGACAGCCAGTCCCTCACCGACAATGGCGAGCTGCTCCTGCGCCACTTCCTGCCGCACCCCATCACGCAGGTGCTGATCGACAACGGCCTCTACCTGCTCGCCGGCCCGACCCGCGTGGTCAACGAAGATGTCGGGCGCGCCCTCGACGACGGCCTGAGCGTGAAGAAACTGATCGCCACCAGCCCCACCGCCTGGGGCGAGAGCGACTATCGGCTGCGCAGCCGGCCGGAATACACCCCGGGTCAGGATCTGCGCGGCCAACTCGGCGTCCTGGTCGTCTCCGAGCGGCTGAAGCCCGCCAATCTGCCGCTCAGCGTGCCCGGCGGCCGCCTCGCGGTGCTGGGCACCGCCGACCTCGTCACCAACAACCGCATCATTAATGGCGGCAATTTCCCCGTCATCCTGAACACCGTCAGCTGGGCCATTGGCCGCGACACCCAGCTCAACATTCCCGCCCGGCCCATCGAGCGCTTCCAGCTTTCCCTCAGCCAGGAGGAACTCGTTCGCCTCCGCCTCGGTCTGTTCTTCATCGTGCCCGGCTTCGTCGCGCTGCTCGGCCTCGCGGTTTACTGGACAAGGCGGAATTAATTCAACTCAAAGCAATAAGCTGTAAGCCCTAAGCTTCCGATTCCCGTGCCAACCTTCTCCCTCACATTGAACGAGCTTACCGCTTAGCGCTTACCGCTTACCGCTGCTCTGCCCCCATGCGCTCCAAAGTCACCGTCGTCCTCCTCTTCCTGAATGTCGTCCTCTTTGCCTACATCTGGTTTTACGACAAGCCGCTGATCGACGAACGGAAGACGCTCGAAGCCCGCCGCCGCGTGCTCGGCCCCGAGGCTGCGACCATCGAGGCCCTCACCCGCACCGACCGCACCGGCGAGACCGTGACCATCGAAAAACGCGTCGATTCCTGGTGGCTCACCGCCCCCTATGAATGGCCGGCTGATCCCAATGCCATCGCCGGCATCACCAACACCCTGCAACTCCTCGAGCACGAGACCAGCTTCCCCGTCGCGGAACTCGCCGCCAGCGGCCGCTCCCTCGCCGACTACGGGCTCGCCGATCCGGCCGTCACCCTCCAGTTCACCTCCGCCGGCCGGAATTACGCGCTCAAGATCGGCGACGTCACCGCCGTCGGCAACCGCCTCTATCTCCTCTCCCCCGACGGCACCCGCATCCATGTCGTCAACCGCAGTCTCGTCGAGAGCATCGGGCTGCCCCTCGACACGCTGCGCGCCCCCGCGATCTTCAGCGTGCCAGTGTTCGAGGTCCGCTCGCTGAACATGCAGACCGCCGCCCCCGCCAATCTCAAGGTCCGGCTCCGGCGCGACGCCGCCGGCCGCTGGGCGTTTGAGGCACCCATCAACGCCCGCGCAAGCAAATCGGCCGTGGAAGTGACCATCAATGCCGTGAACGCACTCACCGCCAAAAACTTCCTCGAACCCCGGGACACCGATCTCGAGCGCGCCGGCCTCAATGCGCCCGCCTTCCGGCTCACCCTCGAGGGCAATGCCCGCCGGGAGACGCTGCTCCTCGGCAACCCCACCAGCACGACCGCGACCGCCGGCCACGGGACGGACTCCACCGAATACTACGCCAAATTGGAGGATCAGGCGGTCGTCTTCACCACCGTCATGCCGCAGGCCTTGCTCGCGGTGTTGCGGGCCGCCCAGGAAGAGCTCCGCGATCCCCGTGTCCTCGACTTCGAGCCCGCCAGTGTCACGTCGTTCACGATCGGCGCGCCTGGGCAACCCGAGCTGACTCTGCAAAAGCTGGAAGGCGAACAAGGCTGGCAAGTCGTCACCCGGGTGAACGATCAAGCCCCCCTGCCCATCGCCGCCGATCCCGGGGTAGTGGCCGGTTTGTTGAAAAAACTGGACGAGCTTGCGGCCCGCGAGGCCCGGCCCGGCTCGCCCAAATTCCTGAGCGATGCCCCGGCCGCCACCGACCTGGAGACCTGGGGCTTCAACCGCCCTGAGCGGGTCATCACGCTCAGGCTCGGCCAAGGCGGCGGCCCCACCGGCAAGGACGCCTACAGCCTCACGCTGGAAGTGGGTGTCTCCCCCGACAAGCCCGGCGAGGCCTTCGCCCGCGTCACCAACGCTCCCTTCGTTTACCAAATCCTCCCCGACATCCTCGACGCCGCGCCCGCCCTCGCCCGCCACTACCGCCTGCGCCTCCTGCGCCAACTGCCCAAGGAAGCCCACCTCACCAGCCTGAAGCTCACCACCCTGCCCGCCCATGCGCTCGTCGTGGAGGCCGCCAACGAGACCGCGCTCACCCCCGAATCCCTCGCCACGGCCAAAACCTCCGAGGCCGCCCGCAAGGTGCTGGCCGGGCTGCTGACCCAACTGACCACCCTGCAAGCCCGCGCGTTCACGGCCGGGCAATTCACTCCCGATCATGCCGACACCCCGCTCGGGTCGCAGCCATGGAAACATGCCCTCGAAATCACCACCGTGTTTCCTGGCGGCAGCGGCGCCGCCCAGACTTCCACCCTGACCCTCCTCCTCACCGAACGACTCGGCGGCACCACCATGTTCGCGGGCACGGCGGACTTCGGCGGCGTGGTGTTCGAGGTCACCCCCGAGATGCTCGATGCTATCTTCGCCCTCACCTATACCGGGCAACCGGATCCCGGCCCGCCCCAGGCAGCGGCCGAACCGCTCCCGACCAAGGCAGCGGAAGCGCCGGCGGAAACCCCCAAGACCGAACTGCCGCCCAAATCCTAGGCGGCCCGACCCATGCCCGCCCAGCCACCCGCCAAGCCCGCCGCCGCCGTGCTGCGCTTCTGCGCTTCCTGCGCGGCCACGCTGGCCTGCTGGGCGGTATGGCTCGTCCTTGGCACCCTGCTGATCGCGCTCCTCTACATCGCCACCGCCCGCGAGCTGCCGGTGCCCGACTTCATGCTCCGGCGCGCCGAGGCCGGGCTGGCCCAAGCCGGCCTCACGATCAAATTCGGCCGCGCACGGCTTGATCCCACCGGCATCGTCCTGCTGGAGAATGTGCAGTTCCGCTCCCGATCCTTCGAGGAGCCCCTGCTCACCTGCCGCCAGCTCTACCTGCGGCGTGAATTCTGGTCGGCCCTGGCCGGACGCCTGACCCCGGATGAAATCCGCCTCGAAGGCGCCACCCTCCAGCTCCCCGCGATGCTCTCCCCCAGTGGCACTGTCGAGCCACTCATCCGCGAGTTGACCCTGATTCTGAGCCACACGGACGGCCGCTGGCTGGTGCAACAATGCGCCGGTCGCGTCGGCCGGCTGACGGTAACGGCGCAGGGCGAGTTCACCCCGCCCCCCCCTGGTCCCGGCGCTCCGGCACTCTCACCCGACGCCGCGGTCGCCCGCTTTTTGCAGATCAGCCGGCAACTCGCCCTGCACCTGCCCCAACTCGACGCCTTTGACCAGCCGAGCCTGGCCGTCGACCTCGACAGCCCGCCGGGCGTCGGCAACACCGCCCACCTGTTGCTCACCGCCGCCGGCGCCGACCGCCCCGGGGGGCAGCCGCTCACACTCGGACCTCTGGCCGCCGCCGGGACGCTCCGGCTCGCCGGCCCGGGCCCGCGGCCGCTGCGTCTGCACGCCGCCGCACGCTCCGCGCGCTATCAGGAAAACTACCGGGCGGACACGGTGCGCGCCATCCTCAAGCTCGATGTCTGGCCCGACAGTTTTTCCGCTCAACCACGCGAGGCGTTGCTCGCCGCCGGACTGGTGAGCGTGCCCGACGTGACCCTGCTCGGGCCCGTGCTTCAGGCCAACCTGGCGCATTGGCCCGACGTGACCCTCACGGCGGCCACGCAAATCAGCGGGGAATTCCTCGCGGCCGAGGTGGATGCCCAGTTGGCCGCGCAAAGCGCCCGCGTGCGGGCCGAGGGCCGCGCCTCGCCCGAGGTGATCAACCGGGTGCTGCGCCGGATCACGCCGCGCGCCGCGCCCTACTTCGTCTTTGGGGACCCGGTGGCCTTCGCCGCCGAGGCCGTGTTGGATCCCGGCTGGCGGTTCGCCCGTCTCTCCAGCCGGGCGGACGCCCGCCGGCTCGACTCCAGCGGGGTCATGATCACGGCGGCGCGCGGCCGCATCGACATCGAGGGCATGGATTTTCTCGCCCACGACGCCCGCGTGGAGCTGGGCGATAATTTCGCCCGCGGCACCTACTGGATGAATTTCGCCACCACTGACTATCGCATGCGCCTCGATGGCCGGCTGCGCCCACCCGAAATCAACGGCTGGTTCCACAGCGGCTGGTGGTTGGATTTCTGGCACTCCCACTTCGCCTTCCCGGTCGCGGCCCCGACGGCGGAAATCGACCTGCAAGGCCGCTGGCGGGACCCAAGCCGCACCGTCTTTTTCGGGCGTGCCCAGGCCCGCGAGGCCACCGTGTGGGGCGGACAGTTCGAGCAGGCGGAGGCGCTGCTCCTCATCCGGCCCCATTTCGCGCATGGGCTGGCGCTCACTGCAACCCGCGCCGACGGCGCGCAACACCTGACCGGCACTTTCAAGCGTTTCGCCGCCCCGGAGCGGCTCGAGTTTGATTTTGAGACGGATGCGGATACCGCCGTGCTGGGCCGGATGCTCGCAGGCCAGGCCGATGAAGTGCTGGCCAGCCTCCGCTTTTCCGCGCCTCCGCACGTCCATGCGCAGGGCACCCTCGGCGCGGTCAGCAACTACACTTTCACCGGCTCGGTCGGTAACGCGTTCCATTATTTCGGCTTCCCGCTCGACTCGGCCCGGGTCACCGGCGGGGTCACCGGCCGTGATGTGCGGCTCGACACTATCGAGTTCACGGCCGCCGGCGGGTCAGGCTCGGGCAAGGCGGCTCTTTCCGGCCCGGCGGACTATCGCCGCCTGGGGTTCGACCTCTACCTCAATGGCGCGGACCTCGCCCGCAGCATCCGCGCCGTGCAGGAGTATCAGGCCAATCTCACCGGCCAGCCCGTCGCCCCCGTGGCGGACAAGAAATTCATGCAGCGGGCCGAGGGCGGCCGGTTGAATGTCGGCCTGTCCGCCACAGGCGAGCCGGGCGAACTCGCGAGCTTCACCGGCAATGGCAATGCCGCTCTCACCGGCACCCAACTCGGCGAGATCCACCTCTTCGGCCTGCTCTCGCAGGTGCTCAGCGGACTGTCGTTGAAGTTCTCCTCCCTCAAGCTGGACGCCGCGCACACCTCGTTCCGCCTGGAGCACGGGCGGCTGCTTTTTCCCGACCTGAAGATCACCGGCCCCAGCGCGGTCATCGACGCGCGGGGCAACTTCACCGTCGGCACCGGGGCGCTGGACTTCTCCGCCCGGTTCCGCCCTTACGAGGATAACCTCAATCTGATCACCGCCGTGGTAGGCATTGTCCTGAACCCGCTCACCAGCATCCTCGAACTCAAACTCGGCGGGTTGATCACCAACCCCGAGTGGTCGGTCGCCGTCAGCGGCTCGCGCCCACATCCAGAAGCACCCGCCGCACCGGTCGTCCCGCCACCCGCCTCACCGACCGACGATCCGGCCAAGCCGGTTCCACCGAAGAACTGAGCGCGACACGCACCGGCTGGTGGGGCCGGCAGCCTGCCTCCTCCCGATTCGGCTGGGTGTATTCCCCCAAAACCCTTGCCAGCCGAAAAGTGCCTCCCTTAGCTGGCAGGACACCCCTCCATGCCACGCCAATCTATACGCCTTCGGCAACCTTGGCTTGCCTACGGCTATCTGCTGCCGTTTGCCGCCTTGGCCCTGGCGGGAGTTATTGGCTGGTGGGGCTGGCAGGCCGGCTGGGTGCGCCTCGTGCAGCCGCGCCCCTATGATGCCGCCCTGCCGGCCAACGCCAGTATCTGTTTTCTCCTGCTGGGCCTGACTCCCGTTGCCGTCGCCCTCGGCTGGCGGCGGACCGCGCTGGCCCTCGGCTCGCTCGCCACCCTGCTGGCCTGGGCCACCCTCATCGAGGGCCCGCTCAACCTGAATCTCGGCCTCGACAACCTGCTCGCCCGCCATGAGAGCGTCATCGCCGATGCGGAGGTCGCTCGCATGCCCGCCGCTCTCGCGGCCGTGCTGATGTTCAGCGGAGCTCTGTTGGCCTGGCTGGCCGCACGGCCGGGAGACAACCGCCGGCCCATCCTGCTGGCCTTGCTCGGCTCCCTGTGCGCGGGCTACGGACTGACCGGCCTCGCCGCCTACCGCACCGGCCTCAACGCGGTCGAGGGCTGGCACACCTACGCGCGCCTCGGGCCGCACACCGCCACCCTGCTCATCCTGCTCGGGCTCGGCCTGATCTGGCTCGCGGTCCGGGACAATCCCGACCGCCTCGGCACGGGTCCGCGCTGGCTCTGGCTGCCCGTCGTCGTCTGCAGTCTCACCGTCACCACCACCTTCTGGGTCGCCCTCCGCGAGCGCGAACTCGCCTTCACCAACAGCACCACCCAGCTCACCGTCAACAACATCGCAGCCCTCTACAGCGCCGAGTCCGAGGCCACCATTGACAGCCTGGCCCGGCAGACCCGCCGCTGGGCCGGCGATGCCAGCCTCACGCAGGCAGACTGGGAAAATGAGGTCGCCATGTTCCTCGGTGATTTCCCCGGCTACCGCTCCATCCAGTGGGTGGACGCCGATCTGCGCACCCGCTGGTTCTGGCCGCGGGTCGGCAACGAGGACGCTGCCTCCTTTGACCACACCAGCCGCCCCCTGCGCCGCGCGGCCATCGAGGCCGCCCGCCGCACCTACACCTTCGCCCTCGCCGCTCCCCTGGATACGCCGCTGCAGGCCCCCACCTTTGCCATCTACATCCCCTTCAACCCGGTCAACTCCTCCGCCGGATTCATCGTGGGCGAGTTCTACTACGACAAGATTTTCGGCCAGATTGACAACCGGCTCAACCTCTCGCGCCGCTATCAATTCACGGTCACGATCACCAACCCCGCTGCGGGCAACCGCGCCGTCAAGGCCTACGAATCCATCAGCCCGGATGAGGTCGTCGACGAGCGCCATCGCCAGGCCCTGACCTACCACATCCTCAACCAGCACCTGACCATCAGCTTGGTGCCACGCCCGACTTTCGTCGCCGCCCAACGCCAATACCTCCCCGAGTTCACCCTTGGCGCCGGCCTGAGCGGCACTCTGCTGTTCGGCCTCGTCGTCAATCTTGCCCAGGCCGCCCGCCGCCGCCAGCGCCTCGCCGAGCACACCAGCCGGCAATTGCGCGCAGAATTCGAGGAACGCCGCGACGCCGAGGCCCGCCTCAAGGCCGCTGACGAGCGCCTCAACCTCGCCTTCGACTCCACCCAGGTCGGCGTCTACGAGTGGAATGTCGAGACCGACGCCGTGTATTGCACCCCGAGCATCTGGAAGCTCACCGGCTACGACCCCGCCGACATGCCCACCACCGGCCAGGGCTGGCTCAATCTCCTGCACGGCGAGGACCAGCCAGCCGTGCGCGCGGTCATCGACGCCCACTTCCGCGGCGAGACCCCCTTCATCGAAATCGAACACTGCGTGGTGCACGAATCCGGCGAGCCCCTCTGGATCGCCCTGCGCGCCAAATGCACCGCCTTCAGCGCCACCAAGGCCCCCCGCCGCGTCCTCGGCACCATCCAGAACATCAACGCCCGCAAGCGCGCCGACGAGGCCCTCCGCGTGAGCCAGGCCGAGAGCCGCAAGCTCTCCCTCGTCGCCAGCAAGACCGACAACGCCGTCATCATCACCGACCCCCTCGGGCACATCGAGTGGGCCAACACCAGCTTCACCCGCCTGACCGGCCGCAAGCTCGCCGAGGTGCATGGCGACCCCCTGATCGGCTGGCTGGCCAGCCCCGATACCGACCCCGAGGCCGTCGCTCGCATCAGCCACGCCCTCGCCACCCAGGAGTCCATCACGACCGACGCCATCCAACTCGCCACGGACGACCGCCGCTTCCACGTCCACCTCGACGTGCAGCCCGTCCTCGGCGAGGACGGTTACGTCGAAAACTATATCGCCATCGAGACCGACATCACGGCCCGCGTCGAGATCGAGCAGCAGCTCCGCCGGGCCAAAGCCGAGGCTGACGCCGTCTCCCACGCCAAGTCCGACTTCCTCGCCACCATGTCGCACGAGATCCGCACGCCCATGAACGGCGTCATCGGCATGACCAGCCTGCTGCTGGAGACCGATCTCAATGACGAGCAGCGCGACTACGTCAGCACGATCCGCACCAGCGGCGACTCCCTGCTCACCATCATCAACGAAATCCTTGATTTCTCCAAGATCGAGTCCGGCAAGATGGAGTTGGAAAGCCAGCCCTTCGAGCTCGCGCAGTGCGTCGAGGAAGCAATCGATCTTTTCTCCTTCCCGGCCGCCGCCAAGGGCATCGAGCTTGCCTACGTCATCGATCCCCTCGTGCCCACCTGCATCCTCGGCGATATCACCCGCCTCCGGCAGATCCTCGTCAATCTGCTGAACAATGCCGTGAAGTTTACCCCGGGCGGCTCGATCACGCTCGAGGTCGCCGTTGACCCCGCCACCATCGGCCGCCCCGCCGACGAGAAGCGCCTGCTCGATTTCTACGTCACCGACACCGGCATCGGCATCCCCGCCGACCGGATGGATCTGCTGTTCAAGCCTTTCAGCCAGGTCGACGCCTCCACCACGCGCAAGTTCGGCGGCACCGGCCTCGGGCTGGCCATCTGCGACCGCCTCACCCAGCTCATGGGTGGCAGCA
>DAORVZ010000017.1:0-11440 GCA_035434005.1 Lacunisphaera sp. | reverse complement strand
GTGCCCCCGTGCGCGATGGTCTCCAGGCCTTTCTTGAACTCGCCCAGGCCGGCGGTCTTTTCCACAAAGCCGTGGGCCCCGACTTCGAGCATCTCGCGGACGAGAGCCGGACTCTCGTAGGCCGAGAAGACCATCACTCGGGTGTGCTTGAGCTGCTTGCTGATACGACGAAGAATGTCCGCGCCACTCAGGCCCGGCAGGCGGGCGTCGAGCACGATCAGATCGGGCTTCAAATCGAGGCAGAGCTGGCAGGCCTGTTGGCCATCACCACTTTCCCCCACAATCTTATAGGCCGGATCAATACGCAGGATTTCAGCCAGCATCTCGCGTATGGCGGTTTGATCCTCAATGATGACAATGCGTTTGGCTGAAGTCGTGGTGGACACGGGGAGCAAAGTGGAAGCGAAAACCAAGGTGGGGGTGACTTTCGGTCATTCGTAGGAAAACTCAACCTCGATTAGTAAAAATCCCCGGTAATCCCCGGGCATTTGATACTTCCTCGCTCCACTCGGCGGGAGGCTGGTGGGGCGACTGGGATTCGAACCCAGAACCAATTGCTTAAAAGGCAACTGCTCTACCATTGAGCTATCGCCCCGTGCCAGACCCAAGGGGGGCGATAGTTTTTCGCTTGGGCCTCAAGGCAAGGATTATTTGCGGTGCTGGCCGGCGGACCGGCACAGGCAAGCATTGACCGTGTGAGCGCACCTTGTGCAAACTGGCTGCCATTTCGCGACTTCGTGGGAACAATTCTCAAATTTCCGGATCAGAACGAGCCTGAGCACATGACTGCCAAGGCCCAAGAAGTCGCATTAGACCGTTTGCTGGTTGACCGCTTTAAGGGCGGTGACTCGACCGCATTTGACCAGTTGGTCACCCGATATTGGGATCGCATCTACGCGATGACCAACCAACTCCTCCGCAACCAGCAGGATGCCGAGGAGGTCACCCAAGACGCCTTCATCCGCGCACATCGCGGTCTCGTGAACTTTCGGGGCGACTCGGCATTCTCCACGTGGCTTTACCAGATCGCCACCAACCTGGCCCGCAACCGCTACTGGTATTGGTGGCGCCGCAAGCGCGACAAATCCCTCTCGTTTGACGCTCCCCTCAGCGGGGACAATGATACCACCCTCGCTGAAGTCATCCCGGCCGAGCAAGAGACACCGGAGGATGCGACTGTCACGCAGGAATTCGTCAATCGCGTCGCCGAATGCATGGAGCAGTTGAATGAAAAGCACCGTGAGATCCTGATCTTACGGAACGTCCAGAATCTGGCCTATGAGGAGATCGCGGAGATTCTCGGCATCAGTGTCGGCACGGTCAAAAGCCGCATCGCTCGTGCCCGGGAAAGCCTGCGGGAAGAACTAGGAGATGAATTTCAGCCATGAAAGACAACCGTTTCATTGAACTGGTGAACCTGTATATCGACCGGCAGATCACGGCCGCCGAGACGGCCGAGTTGGAGGCTGAAATGCAGGATAATCCGCAACGCCGCACCGTCTATCGGCAGTATTGCCGGATGCACAGCGCCACCAAGCAGGTCTACGATAGCTTCCGCGTCGGCGCTGACGGCCCGCAATCGGGCGTTTCGGCCAGTCGCGCCGTCATTACCGATTTCAAACGGCGCCCACGGATGAGTTGGATGCATTATGCAGGCGGCCTCGCTGCCGCGGCATGTCTGGCCCTAGTCTTTTTTCGTTATAATGCAGGTTTCTCGCCGGCCACGGAGGCGAAAGTCGCCGAGGCTGCGACTCCTGCCGTCGCCCCCGTCGCTGCGGTCACGGCACCGATTCCACATGCAGTCAGCCCGAGCCTCATCAGCCTGCGCACCAATCTCGACGGCGAGCCCGAGTATCAGGCAATGCTCGCGGCCTTGCGCCGTGACGAGCAACGGGCCTACGCCAAGGGCGAGATCCCGGCCGGTCGTCTGCCCTCACTCTTTGACGATGGCGTCTTTGATGCCAGTCAGTTCGCGCCGGCGAGCAAGCAGAGAGTATTCCGGAGCAAACAGGGGCCGGCTCAGCAGGCGGAATTCACCGCCTTCCAGTTCCAGCGCTGAATCCTAGCCAAGGGCTTTCTTGATCAGTGCTTCCGTCGAGGCACCCGCCCCGAGGGTAACCCAGGCCTGCCGCACGGCCTTGTCCGCATCAGCGGCCTTGTAGCCCAGCGCGGTGAGCGCGAGCACGGCGTCGCGGATCTTGTTCTCGCCCGGCGAGCCGCCGGAGGGGGCCGCACCCGCAGCCGACGCCACATGCCCGAGATCAGCCGGATTGAGTTTGTCGCGCAGTTCCATGACCAAGCGCTCGGCGGTCTTCTTGCCGATACCCGGACACTTGGCCAGGAGGCCGACATCCCCGGCGATGATTGCTCCCTTGAGACTGGCGAGGGAAAGCTTGCTCAGGACACTCAGAGCCATCTTCGGGCCGACGCCGGTGACCTTCTCGACGAGCAGCCGGAAGAAGTCGCGCTCTTCCTCGGTGGCAAACCCGTAGAGTGTCGCCGAGTCCTCGCGATAAACGGCGAGGGTGTGCAGCTTGGCCGGCTGACCAGGCGAGGGGAGCCGCTCGGCCGTGGTGACCGGGATATGGATCTCGTAGCCAAGGCCGCCGGATTCGATGACCGCCGCCAGCGGGGTCGCGGAGACGAGGGTGCCGGAGACGCTGGTGATCATTTGAGGCCGAGCACGTCTTGCATGTCGTAGACGCCAGGCTTCTGCGTGACGACCCAATGGGCCGCCCGCACGGCGCCGCGCGCAAAGATGCCGCGATCACTGGCCTTGTGGGTCAGCTCCAGACGCTCGCCGAGGGCGGCGAACATCACGGTGTGCTCGCCGACCACGTCGCCGCCGCGCAACGCGTGCACGCCGACCTCGGTGGACTGGCGTTCACCAGTGATGCCCGAGCGACCGTGGCGCAGCGTCCCGGCGGAGAGTTTGCGCTCCTCCAAAATGATCTCGAGGAGGCGCGCGGTCGTGCCGCTTGGGGCATCCTTCTTGAAGCGGTGGTGCATCTCGACGACCTCGGCGTCGTAGTCGGACCCGAGCACGGCGGAGGCCCGGCGGGTGAGAGCGAAGAGCAGGTTCACGCCGACCGAGAAATTGCCGGCCCACACGCACGGCACCTGGGCGGCGAGGGCGAGCAGCTTCGTTTTCTCCCCGGTGTCGTGGCCGGTGGTGCCGATGACGACCGGCTTCTTCTGCGCGACCGCGAGTTCGAGCAGCCGGCCGGTGCCGGAATGGGCGCTGAAATCGATGATAACATCGCATCCGGCGAGGTGTGCGGCCGGGTTGTCGCCAGCGTCGGTGGCGGCACGGATGGCAGCATCCATTTCACCGGCCACGCCGGCGATGGTCTGGCCCATGCGACCCTTGGCGCCGTTGAGGAGGATCTGGAGCGGCATGGCGTCAGGCCTTCCGGAAGGCGGCCAGCGAGGCGAGGAGGGTCTTGCGACTCGCCGCACTGAGCGCGCAGAGCGGCGGCCGGACCTCTTCCGAACCGATGATGCCAGCTTCCACCATCGCCAATTTCACTGGTGCAGGGTTGGACTCGATGAAAAGCGTCTTAAACACCGGGTAGAGGCGGCGGTGCAGGGCGCGGGCTTTCGGGTAGTCGTGGGCGAGAGCGAGCGAAACGAGCTTGCCGACCTCCTTCGGGTAAAGGTTGCTCGCCACGCTGATGACGCCCTGGGCGCCGACGGCCATGAAGGGCAGGGTGAGGCTGTCGTCGCCACTAAGCACCGTGATGTCGCTGCCCAGAGCCGAGATGATCTGGTCGACGCGGTCGACGCTGCCGCCGGCCTCCTTGATGTGGGCAATGTGCGGATACTTGGCGCGGAGGCACTCGATGATCGGCACGCCGATCTCCACACCGCAACGACCAGGAATCGAGTAGAGAATAATGGGCTTTTCGGTCACTTCGGCAATCTGGGCGAAATGCCTGAAAATGCCTTCCTGAGTCGGACGGTTGTAGTAGGGCGCCACGAGCAGGAAACCATCTGCACCGTCGGCGTCGGCCGCCTTGGTCATGTCGATGGCTTCTTGGGTGGAATTGGAACCCGTGCCCGCGATGACCGGCACGCGACCCTTCGCCGCGTCGATGGTGCAGCGGATGATGTCGAGGTGCTCTTCGTGGGTGACCGTGGGTGATTCGCCCGTGGTGCCAACCGGCACCAGACCACTGATACCGGCCTTGACTTGGGTCTCCACCAATTTCCGAAGATCGCCGTAAGCGACGGCACCGTGCCGGAAGGGCGTGATGAGGGCTGTGTATGTGCCGGTGAAGGAGTGAGGACGATTCATTGGAAAGTTACCTTGAACGATGCAAAGGGACGTTGTATCGAAAGCACAGCTTTAAGGCTGGTTCACGCATAAAATTCCATGAGCACGACACTTCATACCGAAATCATCAACGATCTGCTGAAACTGGCCGTGGAGAGCGGCGCCAGCGATATTGTCATCAAATCGGAGAAGCCCGGCTACCTGCGCATGGGCGGCAAGCTCCGGCCGGTTGAGATGGATCCCATCACCTGCGACACGGCCCAGGCTTGGGTCGACGAGCATGTGCCGCGCATCTTCAAGCCCAAATGGGACAAGGACGCTCAGGTGGATTTCGCCTACGCCGCCGACGATGTCGGCCGCTTCCGTGTGAACGCCTTTCACCAGCGCGGCTTGGTGAGCATTGTCCTGCGTCATATCAAGAGCCGCCCTCCCACCTTCGCCGACCTCAAGATCGAGCCGGACACGTTCATCAAGATGGCGCAGGCCAAGGATGGCATCCTCCTCGTCTGCGGCGCCACCGGCTCCGGCAAGAGCTCGACGATGGCGGCCATGCTCAACTGGATCAACCAGAACATGGACAAGCATATCGTGACGATCGAAGACCCGATCGAATACACCTTCAGCGACGACAAGTCCTTGTTTCAGCAACGCGAGATCGGCCTCGACGTGCCGAGCTTCGAATTGGCGATCAAGTCCGTGCTCCGCCAGAATCCCGACATCATCCTGATCGGCGAAATGCGCGACCGGGAAACCTTCGAGACAGCCATCTCGGCTGCCGAAACCGGCCACCTAGTCATCTCGACCATGCACGCAGCCACGGTGAAGCAGTCGCTGACGCGCCTCTTCGAATTCTTTCCACCCGAGCAGATCGAACAAGCGCGCCGGCAGATCGCCGGCACGCTTCGCGGTTTTATCTGCCAGAAACTCATCCCGGCCCTTGAAGGCGGCGGGCGCTTCGCGGCCCATGAAATTCTTATAGCTGACGCCACTGTGAGCAACCTGATCCTCGACGGCCACAACGACAAGATTCAGCAACTACTCGAATCCGGATCGGATGGCAGCTCGAAGTCGTTTAACAAGGATCTCTACCGGCTCATCAAGGAGGGCAAGATCAGCAAGGCAGACGGCATGCGTTTCTCTCCGAATGCCCCGGCGCTGGAGATGAACCTGAAGGGGATCTTCTTCAAATCTTGACCCACGGCGGAAGCCGTTCCGGGCGTTTGCGACGGCCGACTGCGCCGCGAATTTTAGGGCTTGGTTTTTGGGCGGTGGACCGGTTTAACCCCACCTTTCATCTATGTCTCTCGCGCTTATTTTTGCCGGTCAGGGTGCCCAAAAAGTGGGCATGGGTAAGTCCCTGTATGAGGGTTCGGCTGCGGCCAAGGCCCTCTACGATGAGGCTAACAGTGTGCTGGGCTGGGACTTGAAGAAAATCAGCTCCGAGGGTCCAGATACCGAACTGACCCAGACCAAGATATGTCAGCCAGCGCTTTTCGTGCACGGGCTGGCGGTCGTAGCCGCTTTGCGCGAGGCCGGCAAACTGCCCGCGGTGAAATTCACCATGGGCCTGAGCCTCGGCGAAGTCACGGCCCTGACCGCCGCGGGAGTGTTTGATTTCGCGACCGGCCTCAAGGTCGTCGCCGAGCGCGGCCGGCTGATGCAGCAGGCGTGCGAGAAGTCCGTCGGCGGCATGGCCGCAATCATAGGCGAGGAGCGCGCGCGCGTCGCGGAGCTTTGCGCCGAGTTCGGTATCGAGACCGCCAATTTCAACGCCCCCGGCCAGATCATCGTCTCCGGCGAGAAGTCGAAGGTCGACGCGCTTGTCGCGGCCGCGAAGGACAAGGGCCTGAAGCGCGTTATGACGCTCAACGTCGCGGGCGCCTACCACAGCCGCCTGATGGAGCCGGCGCGCGCCGAGTTCGCGGCCTATCTGGCCGGCATCAATTTCAACCGTCCGTCATTCACCGTTTTCAGCAACACGACCGGTCAGGTCGTCAGCGAGCCCGCGCAGATCAGCGAGGCGCTGGTGAAGCAGGTCGTCTCGTCGGTCCTATGGGAGGATTGCATGCGCGCCTGCGCGGCCGCCGGCGCCACGGAGTTCTGGGAGTGCGGTCCGGGCGGCGTGCTCGCCGGCCTGGCACGGCGCACCGAGAAGGCGTGGGTCGTCAAATCATTCGCGGAAACCGCCGACACCACCGCCTGATGCCCGCCAAGTTCACACGCAATTTCTGCATCATCGCGCACGTCGACCACGGGAAGACGACGCTGTCCGACCGCCTGCTCGAATACACGAGCACGATCACTAAGCGCGAGATGACCGACCAGCACCTCGACGCGATGGACCTCGAGAAGGAGCGCGGCATCACAATCAAGATGCACCCGGTGGTCATGAATTACCCGGCCAAGGACGGGAATACCTACAAGCTGCACCTAACCGATACGCCCGGCCACGTGGATTTTGCCTATGAGGTCTCGCGCTCGCTCGCGGCGTGCGAGGGTGCATTGCTGCTCATCGACGCCGCGCAAGGTGTCGAGGCGCAGACTGTGGCCAACGCCCACCTGGCCGAGCAGCAGGGCCTCAAGATCATTCCGGTCATCAACAAGATCGACCTGCCTAGTGCGAATCTTGAGCTCTGCATGCGCCAGTTGGAGGACATCCTCACGATTCCCGCGGAGGAGGCCATCCTCGCCAGTGGCAAGTCTGGCATTGGCATCCAGGACATACTCGAGGCCGTCGTGACCCGCATCCCGGCACCGCGCTGGACGGATTACCCGACGCTGCGCGCACTGGTGTTCGACTCCAAATACGACGCTTACCGCGGCGTTATCTCCTACGCGCGCATCTTCTCCGGCACAATCAAGGCCGGGGAGATGATGGCCCTGATGAGCACAGGGCAACGTTCCGAGGTGAAGGAAGTCGGCGTGTTCCGTCCCGGCATGGAAAAGGTCGCGAGCCTCGGCCCAGGCGACGTTGGTTACGTCATCAGCAGCATCAAGAGCACCGACGACATCAAGATCGGCGACACCATCACCCACGCCAACAAGCCTGCAGCGGAGATGCTGCCCGGATACAAGGAAGTGCGTCCGATGGTGTATTGCGGCCTCTATCCGCTCGAGTCCGACGATTACGAGAAGCTGAAGGTGGCTCTGGGCAAGCTACGGCTAAACGATTCCGCCCTGGTTTATTCCTCCGAGAGTTCGGTTGCCCTCGGCTTTGGTTTCCGCTGCGGCTTCCTTGGCCTGTTGCACATGGAAGTGGTCCAAGAACGCATCCGGCGTGAATATGACGTCGAGATCATCTCCACCTACCCGAGTGTGGTCTACAAGGTAAAGAAGCACAATGGAGACGTCATCGAGGTCGACAACCCGGTCAACCTGCCGGACCCGGGCACGATCGAGGACATCTCCGAGCCGACCATCAAGGCAGCCATCCATATCCCGAACGAGTTCCTGGGCGACATGATGAGCCTCATCATGGAGAAGCGGGGCAGCGTCGACCACACCGATACCCTGGACGGTGCCCGCGTCATGCTCACCTGCACGCTGCCGCTGAACGAGATCCTCGTCGATTTCAACGACCGGTTGAAGAGCATCACCCGTGGCTACGGTTCCATGGATTACGAGCTCGGCGAATACCGCGTCTCGGATCTCGTGCGCATGGACATCCTGGTGAACCAGGACTCTGTGGATGCCTTCGCTAGCATTGTGCACCGGACCAAGGCCGAGGGACAGGGCAGGGCGCTCTGCGAGAAGCTGGCCGACATCATCCCTCCCCAGATGTTCAAGATTGCCGTTCAGGCCGCCATCGGCGGCAAGATCATCGCGCGAGACAATGTGCGCGAGATGCGCAAGGACGTCACCTCGAAGTGCTATGGCGGCGACATCTCCCGCAAACGAAAGTTGCTCGACAAGCAGAAGGAGGGCAAAAAGAAGATGAAACTTATCGGCAAGGTTTCGATCCCACCAGATGCCTTCATCCAGGTTTTGAAAACCAACAGCTAATCCCGCCTCATTCCCGTGTTCAGATTCTTTTACTCTCAGGAAAAGAAGATGCGACTGAACGCGGCCAACTGGCTGGAAGTCGCGGATCGGGTTTGCAAGTTTCGCCGCGATCAACTGTCAGACGTGCAAAGCCAACGTTTGCTAGGCGCAGCCACTGCGGTAAAGCTGCGGCTCAAGGAAAGAGCCGACGGGGGCAAGCTGAAGCTCGCGGTGGAATCATTGGAAGGCGTGCTACGGGACACTGGCGGGCGGATTTACCCACAGTCGTCCTTGGTCGAGAACGTCGAGTTCTTCCTCGTTGCGGCCATCGTGATCCTCGGACTGCGCGCGTATTTCATCCAACCGTTCAAGATTCCGACCAATTCGATGTGGCCTAGCTATTACGGCATGACGGCCGAGGTTTTTCAACCGGGCGAGGAGCCGGGCACGGTGCGCAAGTTCGCCCGGTTGCTGACGCTGGGTGCGAGCAATTACACCGTGAAAGCGCCGGCGGACGGCGAGGTGATGGTGCCGGTCTTCCTTTATGGACGCAGCGGTGGCGCCGTGGCTTTCTCCCAGAAACCCGGCCGGAGCCTTGGTATTTTCCCGACCATGATGCGCGAGTTCACCTTTATGGTCGGCGGCCAGCCGGCGAAGGTGTCCGTGCCGGCCGATTTCCAGGGCGAGTTCGAGCAGGTGCTGGACGAATCATTCAAGGGCACGGCCCCGAGTTTTTACAGCGTGTTGCAGGACGGGCTGGCCCGGAGAAACGAACTTGAGCGCTCCACCTTCCGGGATACTTCCGGCGCGCAGCCTGTGGAGCGGACGGTTTATTGGGTGCCGACGGGGAAGAAGGTCAAAAAGGGCGAATCCGTGATGTCCTTCGACATCCTGACCGGCGACCTGCTGTTCGTGGAGCGCATCAGCTATAATTTCGTCCAGCCCAAGGTCGGGTCGGGCTTCGTGTTCAAGACCGGCAATATCCGGAGTCCCGAGATGCAGGACGTCGCCGGGAATCAGATCAGCCAGTATTACGTGAAACGCCTGGTCGGCACGCCCGGTGACACGCTCGAGATCAAGGCGCCGGTGCTTTACCGCAACGGCAAGCCGGTCGAGGGCTCGGATGCGTTCGGCAAGAACGCGCGCCGCGAAGGCAAATATCCCGGCTATACGAACAACACCGGCGGCCCGGTGATGCTTGACGGTGTCCAGGTCAGCGACGGCACGCTGCCGCCCGGCGGGACCGTCACGGTGCCGGCCAATTCCTTCTTTGCGCTCGGGGACAACTCACCACGCAGCAAGGACAGCCGCTTCTGGGGCTTCGTGCCGGAGAAGGACGTGGTGGGGCGTCCGCTGTTCATCTATTTCCCGCTGACCAGCCGCTGGGGCCCGGCCAGGTAGCAAAATGCGTTTTTTGGACACCAAACAGGTCCTTCTGTTGGTCTTCTTGATGTCGGCCGGCTCTAGTCTGATGACAATTTGGGTTGTGATCGGGAAGCTGGCCGATGGAGAAGGATTCTTATGGGAGGCCATTCCTTTCCTTGGTCTGTGGATATGGGCCGCATGCTCTACAGGTGGGCGGCTCGCGAGAGACGAACCGCCTCCGGAAGACGGCGGGCCGCCTTAAGCGAACTTAGGTTCTTACGTCTATTAACCGCACAATATTTATTATGTCTATAATATATTATATCGTGATACCAGCTATTTAAGTCAGCTCAGGAACGCCTGAATCTCCCGCAGGCATTCCTGCCCTGCATCCTCGATCACATAGTGTCCTGCTTCTTCGAAATAGTCGGCTTGGGCACCCGGCAGCAGCACTTTCCAGCGGTTGTAGTAATGTCGGTTGAAGCAGAAATCCTGGCCACCCCAGAGAATCCGCACGGGCCGGTCGCGCAGCAGGACCAGTTTGGATTCAACCTCCGCCAGGGCCCGGTCGCTGGCACTGCCCTTGCCTGACGGGATATCGACCACGAACCGGTGCGTCGCGATCCGGTTGGCCCAGTTGTTATACGGATGGATAAAACCGCGTTTGATGTCCGGCGCCAGCGGCCGCGTCACGGACATCCACGTGGCCGGCCAGGCAAAGCCGTTTAAACCCCGCACCAGCCACTCCCCGATGACCTGTGCCCGGCACAGTCGGATACGCCACGGGACCACCGTATCGGCAAAGGCGGCAGTATTTAAGATGACCACCCGGCCGAGTTGCTCCGGCTTGGCCAACGCGGTGCCCAACCCGATCGGACCACCCCAGTCGTGCACGATCAGGTGGGTTTTGCGCAGGTTCAGGCTGTCGAGCAGCCCGCGCAGATTCTTGATATGCTCGCCCAGCGTGTAATTGAAGTCCTGCGGCTTGTCCGAGAGCCCGCAACCGATGTGGTCGGGCACGATGCAACGCATCTTCCCACGCAGCCCCAGCACCAGGTTCCGATAATAAAACGACCATGTCGGGTTGCCATGCACCATCACGACGGCCTCGTCACCCGACCCCTCGTCCAGGTAGCTCATTACACCGCGCCCCGTATCGAAGCGCTTCGGTTCGAACGGATACAGGGTCTTCAACCAGCCTGGCAACGGGGCGCTCATCACCACTCGACCGCCAGCATGAGGCTGTTGATGCCGCTGCCGATGCCCAGCAACGCGGCCTTGTGGCCCGGTTTGACCACACCCCGGTCCACCGCCAGCGCCAGCGCGGTCGGCAACGCGGCGGAACCCGTGTTACCGAGGGTTTCAAAGGTCGAAAAATCCTTCGCCAGGTCCAAGCCCACGGTCTCGTAAAGTTTCCGGCGATGCGTGCTGCCCACTTGGTGGCAGATAATATGATCCGGCGTCGCACGATTCCAACCGGTCTCCTGCTCGAATTTCTGCCATGTCGCGCGGGCCACCTCCACGCCGGCGACGAGCAACTGCTCCGAGTCGGTCTCCATCTGCAGGCCCTGCCCGGACGTATCACCCTGGCAAAGTTCGCTGTGCTGCGTGGCCGATAGATACGCTCCCGCCAGCAACCTGTGCTTCGACCCGGCCGGCAGCAGATCCTCGTGGCACACGATGGCCGCCACGGCGCCCGACCCGATGGTCAGGTTGGCGAAGAACGGTTTGATCTCGTTCCGGTTCAGCGGCGCGGTCAGCAAGTGCTGCACCGTCTGCTCCACCAGGGCAATGCGCTGCTCCATCTTGCCGATGTAC
>DAORVZ010000016.1:0-11612 GCA_035434005.1 Lacunisphaera sp. | reverse complement strand
GGGGGGGGGGGGGGGGGGGGGGGGGCAGGTTTCGCTCTGTCCACACAACTCGTGCTTATGCCTGTTCTCCCGGTTCAATCTGTCCGCCTGCTCGCGCCGCTTTTTCGCAGGGGGATGTTTTTCCTGGGGCGACTCCTGCCGCTGGTTGTCAGTGCGGCCGTGGAGAGCTGGGTCGTCACGCCGGGGAGCATGCAGGAGTGGGCGGTGGCTGGGGCGGAGCGGCAGGTGGTGCAGGCGGCGTCGGCGCTGGCGGATATTTCCCTCTCCTTCGCGGCGGGTGCGGTGCTGGTGCGGGTGGTGGGGACGCCGCGTTGGGCGGAAGCCGCGGCAGAGTGGCCGATTTTGCAGGTGGGGGAGGCGCTGGATGCGGCGCACACGACTGGTGATCGCCTGTTTTTTCCGGCGTGAAAACTTATCACATGAAAAGGCTCCTGCGTCCGTCGTTCGCGCGAGCCGTGCTGAGCACGCTTTGCCTGGCCGTCACCGGCATGGCGCAATCCACCGCTTTTGACACGGCCACGATGACGGCGGCGCTGTCGCTGCGCGAAGACGTGGCGAAGGCGGTGCGCGAGAAGCGCGACCCGGTGGCCGGAGCGCTTGCGCGGCTGAAAGCGGCGGCTTCGCCGAGCGGCCTCAAGCTTGATCGCGACACCGACTTCGCGCTTGCGGCCGTGGACGTGGGGCAGCGGCTGCTCGCAGCCGGCGATCCCGAGTCGGCCGAGCCGTTTTTCCGTGAGGCCGAGAAGTCGCTCGATGCCGTCATCGAGAAGACTCCCGACAACGCCGCGCGCGACAAGGCGGCGTTCCTTCAGAAGCGCGCGTGGGTGCGGAGCCGCTTTCTCGGGAAACCGAAGGACGCAAAGGCCGATCTCGAGGCTGCCGTCAGGCTCCGGCCCGGTGACAAACCACTCCAGCAGCAGCGGGAACAGTTGGTGACCGAACACGGCCCCGAGATGATGGGCCGGCCGCCACACGGCTGAGGCGCCGCCATGAAAAAGCTCCTCGCCTTCCTTTTCTTGGCCGCGCTGGTGCGCGCGGCCAACCCCGTGCCCTACACCGAGGGCGTCAGCTTCTCGTTCCGCCTCGCGGGCGCGGGCAGCGGCACGATGACTGTCTACGGCGAAGGCCCGGCCTCGCTCAACCACAGCGTGAGCGGTTCGACGACGGAATCAGCCACGGCCACGGCGTGGCTGCGGCCCGGCCGGCAATACACGGTCAACCTCCAGGCCAGCGGGCCGACCGATTACTGGCTGAGCTACACCGCGCCGCAGGGCTACGTGCTCACCGTCAACGGCGTGGCCTCGAACCTCACCGCCCGGAGCCCCGGCGGCGGCTGGTATAGCCACGACTACACGCTCGAGTTGCGCCCGGTCGGCGACCTCGGAGCGACGGAGTTCGGCCGATTCCTCGGAGTGGAGCTCGGCAAGTCCGTCACGTGGGAGGTGGGCCTGGGGAAGCTCGGCACGGGCCGGAGTGCCGGGCGCCTCTGTTTCAAGGAATACGACCTCGCGGGCAGTCCGGCGGCACGCGACCGGGCCTACTATTCGCCGCCGCCGAGCTACGGCGAGGCCTGGACGATCCGCGACGGTGCGTCGAACCAACGCCTGCGGCAGGTGCTCGTGCCGCAGGGCGTGGTGGATCTGATCGACGATGTCGGGGGCGGCTACTGGATCCGCTTCTTTCCTTGGTCGCAGGCCGAGGGTTCGCCCGGCAATCCCTTCATCCTCTACGGCTCGCCGTGGAAGACCATCCGGGTCGAGACGCCGGGGGCCAACCAGTTGAAGCTCACCGAGACGGAGGGGTCGGCGGTGCGCGTCACGCTCGCCACGGCGCCGTCGGCGGCGAGCGGCAACTACACTTGGACCGTGCAGGAGGGCGGCCCGTCCAGCAATTGGCTGCGCACCACCACGCACACCAGCACCCTCACCACCGTCGCTCCCGCCACCGGCGGCACGATCACGGCCAGCGGCGGCTATACCATCCATACCTTCGCGGGCTCCGGCACCTTCACGGCCAGCCAGGCCCTCACGGTCGAGGCCTTGGTCGTGGCTGGCGGCGGCGGTGGCGGCGGCGGTCTCATCAACACCATGAACGCCGGCGGTGGCGGCGGGGGTGGCGTGCGGGATGCTTCCGCGCTCAGCCTCTCGGCCACGGCCTATTCGGCCACGGTCGGCGCCGGTGGTGCCAGCGGGACGGACGGCGGCAACTCCAGCTTTTTCTCGCTCACCGCCCTCGGCGGCGGCCACGGTGCACACGCCGCCTACGCCGCGCCCGGTGCCTACGGCGGCTCCGGCGGCGGCGAAGGCACGGCCCAGGGCGGCGGCGCGGGTGCCGGTGCTTCCGGCCAGGGCACGGCCGGCGCGCCCGGTGCCGGCGCGCCCTATTACGAAGGTGGAGGCGGGGGCGGGGCCTCATTCGGCGGCTCGGGAATCAACGGTGGCCACGGCTACGGCTCGTGGATTACCGGCGGTGCCGCCTACTACGGAGGCGGGGGCGGGGCCGGCACCAACGACTCCGTCGGCGGGCCGGGCGGCCTCGGCGGCGGTGGCTCGGGCGGCGGCTCCTCCGCCGCTTCGGGTGCGAACGGCGCGGCCAACACCGGCGGCGGCGGCGGTGGCTCCGCCCAATGGTCCTCGACCGGCGGCGCCGGCGGCTCGGGCGTCGTCATCGTCCGCTATTTGCCGCAAGCCGGCATGTCCTTCCGCGAGGTCGTGGCCGAGACGCGCACCGGCGACGCGGCGGGCCCGGTCGTGGCCAAGGCCAAATACCGCTACGAGAACCCCGGCGGCTGGGGCGAGGAGGTCGTGCAGACCCTGGCCTACCCGACCGTGTCCACACCCGACTCCGGCGCGCTCACCACCGCCTACACCTACCACACCGACGCCAACGCCCGCGGCAATTACCGTCGTGTGCGCTCCGCCACGGGCCCCGGCGGCGGGTGGATCGCCTACAGCTACTACGATGATTGGGACAAGCGCGGCCAGTTGCAGTATGAATACCGGCCCTTCCTCGATTCGCCCGCCACCGCCACGCTCAACCCCGCCAGCGGCCGCGTCGTCAACCTCGACTACGCCGTGGACTGGACCGGCCGCCACACCCGGCCCACCGCTCGCTACGAACGCGTGAACAACGTCCTCACCGCCACAACAGACTTCGCCAACGCCGACATCTACAGCGCGGACTGGCCGCGCGAGTTTACCAACATCTTCCCCCGGGCCAACGACTCCCCCTCGTCGCAACTGACGGAGAACACCGAGGTCTATCGGGCCGATGCCGGCTGCGATGCCCCCGGCCTCCTCTATGTCCACAAGCGCCCCGACCTCTCGCAAGCCTCGCACAGCTACTCCAACGGTTCCTGGGACGGCACCACCTTCAGCACCACCGCCGGCATCGGCTGGTGGCGCCACCTCGTCCTCCGCGGCTCGTCCAGTTCGACGGGCGCGGAATCTCTCACGTCGTGGGACGGCCAGAGCTTCGCCCCGATCTGGCTCGTGCCCCACAAGTCCACCCTGGAGGCCGTCATCCACCGCGCGGGCCTGCCCGTCCGTCGTGAGACCTGGGTTTACACGGGCAGCGGCGCCTTCGCGCTGCTGACCTGGGAGAACCTCGCCTACAACAGCCAGTGGCGGCTCACACAGACCGTCACCACCACCGGCGCCACCACCACCTTTGCCTACACCAACGGCCGGCTGACCAGCACCACCGATCCCAGCGGCACGGAGACCCAGTTCACCCATGATGAGCTCGGCCGCGTCGTCACCAGCATCAAAAAGGGCGCCGCCGCCTCCGGCAGCTACGCCGCCCAGGGCGACATCACCACCACCTTCACTTACGACGGCGCCAACCGCGTCACGCAGACGGTCTCCTCCGGCGGCGCTCTCTCGCAAACCACGACCAGCACCTATGACCTTGCTGGTCGGCTGACCCAGTCGGTGGCACCGGGTGGCTACACCACGGGTTTTGCCTACACGAGCGGCGGCAAAATCGTCACCGCCACGCTCCCCGGCGGCGCGACCAAAATCACCGAAACCTATCTCGACGGCCGGACCAAGAGCGTCACCGGCACCGCCGTCGTGGCTTCCTACGCGACCTACACCGTCAACAGCTCTCCCGGGACGATCACCCGGCAGGTCAACTTTGGCACTTCGACCTCCACCGCCTTGGTCAAGGTCACCACCGACTGGCTCGGCCGCACGATCCAGGAAGAGAGACCCGCCCCTCCAGGCGCCTCACCTTCCACTTTCACCCTCACCCTCACTTACAACTCGCTTGGCCAGCTCACCAAGCGCACCCAGCCCGGCCTCGCCGACACGCTCTACAGCTACGACACCCTGGGCGCCCTCTTCCGCGAGGGCCTCGATGTCGGCGCCAACGGCACCATCGACCTCGCCAGCAGCGACCGGATAACCGAGCGCGGCTACACCTTCTTCACGAGCGGGAGCAATTGGTGGTCGCGCCAGACGACCACCACCTACGCCACCGCCAGCAGCAGCACCGCCACTCAGATCGGCAAGGTCGAGACCCAGATCACCGGCCTGCCTTCCAACCGGTTCACCCGCACCGACACCACCGACATCTTCGGCAACGTCACCTCGCAGTTCGTCGACGTGAACCGCTCCGGCAAGACGGTTACCACCACGACGGACGCGCCCGACTCCACCACGGACGCCGTAATCATCGCCTACAACGGGCTCACCATGTCGTCCCGCAACACGGCCAACCAGACGACCACCTTTGGCCATGACGCCCTCGGTCGGCCCGTCACCTCCGTCGATCCCCGCACGGGCACGACCACCACGGCCTACGTCACCGGCACCAACCAGGTCTACACCGTCACCGATCCCGCCAGCATCGTCCAGGCGACCTATGGGTATGATTCCGCGGGCCGCGTCAGCAGCGTGAAGGACGCCCTCAACAAATACGCCTACACGAGCTACACCAACCGGAACGAGGTCTACCGCTCGTGGGGCGACACCCCCAACCCCGTGGAATACGCCTACGACGCCTACGGCCACCGCACCACGATGAGCACCTACCGCGCCGGCACCGGCTGGAGCGCCTCCACCTGGCCCGTCAGCCCCGGCACGGCCGACACCACCACCTGGGCTTATCAGGAATCGACCGGGCTGCTCACCTCCAAGACCGACGCCGCCGGCAAGGCCGTCACCTACACCTACACCGCCGCCGGGATGTTGGCGACCCGGGCGAAAGCCAGCCTGGGCACAACCGTCTATACCTACGACACCGCGACCCGCGACTTGCTGATCATCGGCTATCCGAGCGGCACGACCAACGTCACCGCCCAATACAACCGCCTCGGGCAGTTGAAGCAGGTGGACGACGCCACGGGCACGCGTTACCTCGACCACTGCGTCTGCGGCAAGCTCACGCAGGAGACCCTTGCCACGGGCTTCTACGGCTCGCGCGTGCTCACCTACAACCTGGACCAGTCCACGACCGGAGCGCTCGGCCGCAGCAAGGGCTACACGCTCACGAGCGGCGGTGCCACCGAACTGGAAAGCAACTGGGGCTATGACGCTTCTGGCCGGTTCAATTCCGTCGCCGTGCCCGGCTCCGCCAGCTACGCTTACGCCTACACGGCCAACTCGAACCTCATCGCGAGTATTTCAGACTCTAGTTCCGGCTGGACGCAGACTAGAACCTACTTGTCGAACCGCGATCTCTTGGATGTCATCGAGACCAAGGTGAGCACGACGTCCAAGGCGAAGTTCGACTACGGCCACGACAACTTGGGGCGGCGGACGTCCGTGGCCAAGACCGGCGAACTTTATGCGCGCTATGGGAACACCACGCAGGGCCTCGACACGACCTTCGGTTACGATGACCGCTCCCAACTGACTTCCGAGCAGACCAAGCTCGGCGGCGCGGCCACGGTCCTGACCGGCCGGGACGACAGTTATGCGTTCGATCCCGTCGGCAATCGCTCGACCGCCACGCACAACAGCAACACGGCCACATACACGGCGAACGCGCTGAACCAGTATTCGCAGCGGACGGTGCCGGGGGTGTTCGACGTGGCGGGTGCCGCTGCGTCAGCGGCGACCGTCACGGTCAACGGGTCCTCGAGTGGCGTGACGAGACACGGGGATTATTTTTTCAAGGGGCATAGCATGTCGAACGGCTCGGGCGCTGCGTATTCGACGCTGGCGGTGTCCGACGGCACGACGACGACCAATCTGGCGGCGTTCGTGGCGGGCACACCCGAGCCGTTCACCTATGATTTTGATGGCAATCTGACGAGTGACGGGCGCTGGGACTACACCTGGGACGCGGAGAGCCGCCTCGTCGCGATGCAGTCGCACACCACGCTGTCGCCCACGCCGCTGCCCAACGCCGACGCGCGGCGGTTGGAATTTGTCTACGACTACCGGAACCGGCGTGTCCGCAAGACCGTGCGCGGCGGCTGGAACGGCAGCGCTTTCACCACCGTCGTCAGCGACACCAAGTTCCTCTACGACGGCTGGAACCTGATCGCTGAATATGGCGTCGGCTCCGGTGGCGCGCTCACCGCCGCCCGCAGCTACGTGTGGGGTCTGGATTGGAGCGGCGGCCGGCAGGGCGCGGGCGGCGTGGGCGGCCTGCTGCTGGTGCGCGATGCCGCCACCGGCGCGAACTACCAGCCCGCCTTCGACGGCAACGGCAATCTCATGGGGCTGGTCAACCGCGCCACGGGCGCGCTCGACGCCGCCTACGAGTATGACGGGTTTGGCAACACTCTGCGGGAGTCGGGGGCGTATGCCGCCAGCAATCCGTTCCGGTTCTCGACGAAATATTACGACGCCGACACCAACCTGATCTACTACGGGCGGCGGTATTATTCGCCGACGCTGGGCCGGTTTATTTCGCGCGATCCCAAGGAAGAGATGGGCGGGCTCAATCTCTACGCCTTCGTGCGGAACAACCCGGTCAACCGCTGGGATTACTTGGGGATGGTTTGGGATGCGGGCTGGTTGCCGACGATGACGGTGCATCCCGGTCCGGCTTTTGGCGGGTTCGGCGGCTTCGGCGGTTTTGGCTTTGACATCACGGGGGGCAATGGCGGCGCCGGCGGTGGCTCCGGCTCCGATGGCGGCGACGTCGAACCCACGCCAACTCCGGAGGAAGTCGTGCCGCTGCCCAAGGTGGTGGTCACCACCACCCGCCCGGTTGAACCGGTAGTCCCGCGTGAGAATCCGATAGATCCCGGCTCCGCCGGCACCGGCGGGCAAACCTCCGAGCCAACGCAGCCGAAGACCACAGACAAACCGGACTCCAAGGCCGAACAGAGAAAGGTGTGCGGTGAAATTCTGTCCCAAATGCAGTCTCTCGGGCAAGAAATGGCTCCGACCAACACCAGAATAGCCTCGCTCGGGGCATATCAGGAGAAACTGCGGAGCACTTTTAATTCTGGCATTCAGCGTGATCAGACATTTCTCCAGACGACAGGCGGATTTTTGTCGGATTTGGGTGAATTTACGTGGGAGGCTGTGGTTTCTCCAGGACCAGCCCAAATAGCAGGAGCAATGGCTTTCAGAACGTGGGGATTGGCCCAAGACGGTGCCGCAGGCATACCGAGCGCAACACTTAGCCTAACAACCATGACAGTGCAGGCACTGCCTGAAGCATATCCTGAAGCACTGAGTAGTGTTGGTGCCCGTTTGGCTCCTCGAGCTGGCTTGTATGCTGGCGCTGGCGTGTTGGCTATCAAAGGAACGGCCGCATACTATCCTTATTTCGCGCAGGCCTATCGCCGGAATGAAATCATGAACGAGATTGGTAGCCGCATTACCGAACTCGAAAGCAGCATTGCATCACAGCGATCGCTACAAGCACGGTATCTGGGCCTCTACAATCACTATAAGTGCAGTGAGGTAATCCAATGATTCACAGAATCATTTTTGGCGGGATAGCGGTGGTCATGTATGCTCTTGCGATTTATGTTTTGATAGGAGGGCATCCTGATGAATTGACATGGGATAAACGGTTGAAGGCCGCCGGAATCGCTGTGCTATGGGGCACAGCGTTTTTGTGGGGTTATTTGCGGGAGCGTAAGCTGAAAGCACAAGATGAGGCCAATGCCACCAACGCGCGCCCCGACCCCCCGGAGCAATAGCCGCCGGGAAGGCCGTCGGCACTTCCCGCCGTGCGCGCCCAAGTGGCCAGCATAATACTAACATCGGCGAAAGCTTGGCTATGGATTATGTCAAACTCCGACAGACCTGCGAGTCCATCCACGACTGGTGGGGCCTATCGCTGGCGGACTTGGACCGCCTGTCCCTCGCGCTGTTGGACCGACGCAATGAAGGTGAATGGATTCGCCGCGGCACCGAGCGCGCCATCATCGCGAAGATAAAATTCGGGGCCAAAGCCCAGACGCTGCCCGAGGAACTGGCCGCGCTTTCACGCGACGCCCGTCTGATCCTGGCGGGGAAGAGGGCGGATTCGCCGCTCCGGGCCGCCGCCTTCTATCACGTCCGGTTTGAGAACATCCATCCCTTGCACGACGGCAACGGCCGCACGGGCCGGACCATTCTGGCCGGTCAGCTCTATCAGGCCTACGGCTACCCACCGGCGGTGTTCGAGCAGGAGTTGAAAAAGCGAGCCCAGGAATACAGGGCCGTCTTCCAAGCCCCTGCGGCCGCAGATACCTATCGGCAACTGTTGATCCAGCTCAGTCAGGCCACCAGAGTGTGGGTTTCGACTTTCGATCCCGACCCGCAACTCTCCTTTGAGCCGCTGCATCGTTCCGAGGGAACACCCATGACTGTCAACGAGCAGATAAAATTGACCTACTAACGAGCAGATAAAATTGACCCACCCTTGGCAAAAAAAGGGGGGGGATCAGGTGCTGGGCGATGGGACCTTGGGTTGACGGCGAGGGGCTCGGTGGCGCCACCGAGCAGGCACTGGTCTACGGGTATGACACTTCCGGCCGCCCCAACGCCTTCACAGCGGATGGCACGGCCTTCAATTACACCTACACGGCCAACAGCAACCTGCTGGCGAGCGTGGCCAACAGCGCTTCCGGCTGGTCACAAGCGCGGACGTATGTCTCGAACCGCGACTTGCTCGATGTGATCGAGACGAAGGTCAGCACCATGAACAAGGCCAGCTTCGACCATGCGCACGACAATCTGGGCCGGCGAACCTCGGTCGCTAAGTCGGGGGAGCTTTATTCGCGCTATGGCAACGGCACCCAAGGCTTGGACACCGCGTGGAGCTATGACGACCGCTCGCAGGTCACGGGCGAGGTCACGAAGCTTGGCGGAAGCAGCACCGTGCTGACCGGCCGCGATGACGCCTATGCCTTCGACAATATCGGCAACCGCTCCACCAAGGAGGGAGAAATAGGGTCAGGCTTTGTAGAGGGAGAAATAGGGTCAGGCTTTGTAGTGTGTGGTTGATGACCACGGAGATCGCTCTTGGCTGCGGGGCATGGCGCGACCGTTGCGAATGGAGTCGGAAGCAGGGGTCTGAACCGGGGCAACTACCGGACGGACATCTTCCGGTCGACCAAGGCCAATGTGATCGAGCAGTAAATTCTGACCCACCTGCGAGCAGATAAAATTGACACACCCCTTTGTGGCGTCGGTCTGACCTGATTTGGGCCCCCCAGTTAAAAGACCGGGGGAGGTGTGGAGGGGAAGGCGCGTTGACAACCCGGGATTTGACAGCGGCGGGGCGGATGCAAAGCTTGCCCGCCATGTCCACCGCCATGCCTTTTGACTCCATCGAGACCGCGATCCAGACGATCGCGGCCGGCGGGGTGATTGTCGTCACGGATGACGAGGGCCGCGAGAACGAGGGCGACCTGGTCATGGCGGCGGAAAAGGCGTCGCCGGAACTGGTCAACATGATGATCCGCCATGCCCGCGGCCTGATCTGCGTGCCGATGGCGGAACCGCAATTGAAGCGGCTCGGCATCAACCCGATGGTGCAGCAGAACCGGGAGGCGCATCGCACGGCCTTCACAGTGTCGGTGGATGCCGCGGGGGGCATCACGACGGGCATCAGTGCCTTTGACCGCGCCCGCACCATCCGGCTGCTGGCCGATCCGGCGACCCGTTCGGACGAGCTGGTGCAGCCCGGGCATGTGTTTCCGCTGTGCGCCCGGGCGGGCGGGGTGCTGGAGCGCGCCGGCCACACCGAGGCGGCGGTGGATTTCGCCGCGCTGGCCGGACTGAAGCCGGCCGCCGTGATTTGTGAGATCCTAAACGAGGACGGCACGATGGCCCGGCTGCCCGAGTTGATCGAGTTCAAGCAGCGCCACCGGTTGCCGCTCGTCTCCATCGCGCAGCTCATCGAATACCGCCACCGGCGCGAGCAGCTGGTGGAGCAGGTGGCGACGCGGCCGTTCGCCTCGGAATACGGCGAGTTCCAGCTGCACATCTTCCGGAGCAAGGTGGATGGGCGGCATCACCTGGCCTTCACCAAGGGAACCCTCGACGCCGCGCCGACACTGGTGCGCGTCCACACGGAGAATTTGCTGAGCGATGTCTTTCACGCCACGGACATGGGCAGCCACCGGTCGTTGCTCGCCTCGTTGGAGCGGGTCGCCCAGGCCGGCCACGGCGTCATCCTCTACATGGAGCAGACCGGCCGGATGCAGGAGGCGCTGTTGAGCGCCGACCAACCGGCCCCGGGCGGCGCGGCCCCGGCCAACCTGCGCGACTATGGCACCGGCGCCCAGATCCTGACCGCGCTCGGCCTGAAGAAAATCCGGCTCCTTCAACACTCACCCCGTCGCGTCGTCGGGCTTGATGGCTACGGCTTGGAGATCGTCGAACAGATTCACGTATGAGCTTGGCCGCACCCCAGAGTCCCGCCGTCAATGGCGCCGCCTTTTCCGTCGGCATCGCGGCGGCGTGCTTCAATGCCGGGCTGGTGGATGCCCTGCTGGCGCGCGTGCAAGCCGTGCTGGCTGCGTCTGGGGTGAAGCCCAAACGGATCACCGTGATCCGCGTGCCCGGTTCGCACGAGCTGCCCGTGGCCACCCAGTGGCTGGCGGAGGGCGGCAAACACGATGCCGTCATCGCGCTCGGCGTGCTCATCGGCGGAGACACGAATCACCACGAGATGGTCGGCCAGAGCGTGGCGCATGCCTTTCAGCAAGTGGCGCTCGCCACCCGACTCCCGGTCATCAACGGTGTGATCGTGGCGGACAATCTGAAACAGGCGCAGGCGCGGTGCACCGGCCGGATCAACCGGGGGGCGGAGTTCGCCCGCGCCGCGCTGGCGATGGCCGCGCTGAAACGCACCCTCGGAGACCAATCATGACCAGCCAGTTCACCCAACGCCGGGAGTGCCGCGCCGCAGCCTTCCAGTATCTCTACGCGTGGAGCGTCAACCAGCCGTCCAGCATGAGTGCTGATCTCGACCTGTTCTTCACGCACCTCGAGCACCCGCGCGATCACTACGCCTTTGCGGAGGAACTGATCCACGGCACCATCGAGCACGTCGCGGAGATCGACTCCCACATCAAGTCCCTGGCGCACAACTGGGAGTTCGACCGCGTGGCCAAGATCGACCTCGCCATCCTCCGGCTGGCCATGTTCGAGATGCTGCACCGGAAGGACATCCCGCCGGTCGTCTCGATCAACGAGGCGATCGAT
>DAORVZ010000015.1:0-12190 GCA_035434005.1 Lacunisphaera sp. | reverse complement strand
GCGGGATCGTGAGAATCTCGGGGCCTGAATCAGTGGTGAGCACGGTATGTTCGAAGTGGGCGGAGGGCTGCCCGTCAGTGGTGACGATCGTCCAGCCGTCGCTGAGGGTGCGGACCGCGTGACCGCCGAGGTTGACCATGGGCTCGATGGCGAGCGTCATGCCGGCCTTGATCTTCTCGCCTGAGTTGCGCCGGCCGAAGTTCGGGATCTGCGGCTCCTCGTGCATTGCGCGGCCGACCCCGTGGCCGACCATCTCGCGGACGACGCTGAAGCCGTGGGACTCGACGAAGGTTTGCACCGTGTGCGAGATGTCGCCGATGCGGTTGCCGACGGTCGCCTGGGCAATACCGAGCGTGAGAGCCTCGGCGGTGACTTTCAGCAGCTCGGCGGTGCGGGGGGCGATGGCGCCAACCGGGACCGTGAGGGCGTTGTCACCGATGTAGCCGTTGTATTCAACGACCACGTCGAGCGAGATGATGTCACCGTCGCGCAGGATGCGCTTCAGGGAGCCGATGCCGTGGACGACCTCTTCATTGACGGAGAGGCAGGTGTAGGCCGGATAGCGGCGCGAGTGCAACTGGTAGCCGTGGCAGGCGCTGCGGGCGCCGAACGAGGCGATGAGATCGCGGCCGATTTGATCCAAGTCGTGGGTCGTGATACCGGGACGAACCTGCTCCTTCAGCCGCGACAGGACAGTCGCGGCGACGGCACAGGCCTCGCGCATCCGCTTGATCGCTTCCGGATTTTTAATCGGGATCATCAGGCGGCGGCGGGGAGGGCTCCACGGAGGAGCCCGGAGGTGCGGTAGTAGGTGACGACGGGTTCCGCCGAAAGCGGATCGAGCGCGAAGCAGCCGGTGATGGTTTCACTGCGGGCTTCGAGCCACTCGTCGAACACCAACGCTTGGAGCAGCGTAGCCGGGAAACCTTCGAGAAGGAATCCCGCATCGGGTTTGCGCGCCCAGAACCATTTGCGCAGGAGCGCCATGGTCAGCTGGTTGGGGTCCCGCGGGAGGGCGGAACGGGTGCGTCGCGAAATCTCCTGTTGCACAACGGACGCAGGAGAGACGTGCTCAAGATTCAAAGAACGGCCTTGGAGAAGCAGACCCGCGAAGTGCGGGCCGGATGAACCAAGGAGAAGGAACTTGGCTTTCGCCGGGGCGAAAGTCGAAAGGGGGCTGGAGTGTTCAGTCCCTTTCACCGAAGTAAAGGGTTAAAGAGCGAAGTGGCGGACGAGCCAGGCGGACAGGCCGATGACCAGGATAACCACCATGACCGCAGTGAGTTGCATAACCGCTTTCTCGCTGGCGGCCTCACCCACTGCGACGGCGGCGGAGGTGCTGCGGCCACGGACACGGCCTTTCTTCAGGAAGCCGTCGTAGTGGCGCTGCAAGAGGAAGGTTTCGATCTGGCGCATCGTGTCGAGGATGACGCCGACGGTGATCAGCATGCCGGTGCCGCCGAAGAAATAGGCGATGCGCGGCGGAACTTTCAGCTGGAAAAGCAGCAGATCCGGCAGGATCGCGATGACGGTGAGGAACACGGCGCCGGCGAGCGTCAGGCGTGTCATGATGAAGTCGAGAAAACTGGCCGTCGGCTCACCCGGGCGGACGCCGGGGATGTAGCCGCCGTATTTCTTCAGGTCGTCGGCGATCTGGATCGGCTTGAACATGACCGACACCCAGAAATAGCTGAAGAACAGGATGAGCAGCGACATCAGGGTGTAATACATCCAGTGGCCCTGGAGCAGGTTGTTGGCGAACTCGACCAGGAACGGCATGTTGAACGCCGCACCGACCTGCGAGAAGATTTGCTGCGGGAACATCAGGATCGCGCTGGCGAAGATGACGGGCATGACGCCGGAGTAGTTGACCTTGAGCGGCAGGAAGGAGCTCTGCCCGCCGTAGACCTTCTGGCCGACGACGCGCTTGGCGTATTGCACCGGGATTTTGCGCTGGCCCTGCGTGACGGCGATGATGCCCATCGTCACGATCAGGAAGAGCGCGACCATCATGACCCCCTGGGGCAGCCCCAACTGGGCGACGCCAACGGGGGCGAAGAAGAGCTGGTAGGTCGCGACGGCCGCGCCCGGGATGTCGGCGAGAATGCCGACGGTGATCAGGAGGGAGACACCGTTGCCGATGCCGCGCTGGGTGATCTGCTCGCCGAGCCACATGAGGAGCATGGTGCCGGCGGTCATGTAGATCGTGGAGGTGACCAGAAACATCCAATGGCTCATGATCACGATCTGGCCGTAGGTGTTCACGTCGTAGCCGGCGAAAAGCTTGCCCGGGTTCTCGAGGGTGAGGACGAGGAGGACGGCCTGAATCAAGCAGATGACGACCGTCAGGTAGCGGGTGTATTGCGTGAGCTTCTGGCGGCCGACGTCACCCTCCTGCTGGAGACGGCTGAGGGCCGGGACGACGGCGGTCATCAGCTGGAAGATGATGGAGGAGCTGATGTAGGGCATGATGCCCAACGCGCAGACGGCACCCTTGAGGAGCGCGCCGCCGGTGAACATGTTGTAGAGGCCCATCAGGCCGCCACCACCCGCCGCGGTCTGCGCCTCGAAGAACGTCAGCAGCGGCTTCGGGTCGATGCCTGGCAGCGGAATGTGTGCGCCCACCCGGGCCACGAAGAGGAGGCTGAGCGTGTAGAGGATGCGCGAGCGGAGCTCGGGAATCTTCAGGGAGTTGGCGAAGGCGGAAAACACAGGGATGAGATTTTCGATTTTGGATTCTTGATTTTCGATTTCAGGCCCCGGTTCCCAGACTGAAGCCGCGTGCGCAGCCCAATCGAAAATCGAGAATCAAAAACCGAAAACATGCGGGCCTCAGCCCGCCGTTATGGCCTGGCCGCCGGCCTTCTCGAGCTTGGCCTTGGCCGAGCCGGTGAACTTTTGGGCCGTGACCTTGAGCGCGCGGCTGATTTCGCCGTCGCCGAGGACCTTGAGCAGCTTGACGTCGGCGCGGATGAGACCGGCCGTGGCGAGCACCTCGGCGTTCACTTCGGTGATCTTGGCGTCGAGGCCGGCGAGATCGCCGACGTTCACGACGGCATAGCTCGTGCGGAACTCGTAGTTGTTGAACCCGCGGTGCGGGAGCTTGCGGTAGAGGGGCATCTGGCCGCCTTCGAAGCCGGGGCGGATGGAACCGCCGGAGCGGCCCTTCTGGCCCTTGCCACCGACACCGGAGGTCTTGCCGTGGCCGCCGCCTTCGCCGCAACCGACGCGCTTCTTGCGGTGCACAGCACCCTTGACGTTAACGAGAGTATGGAGACGCATTTTCTGGATTCCTAATTTTGGCGCCGTCCCGCGAAAAGGCGGGGCGACTCGGATGATGATAGATTGGCGACCTTAGGCGCGGAGCGCCTTGAAGTCTGCCTCGAGGCGCAGCTTGCGCAGGCCGTTGAGGGTCGCGTGGACGACGGCGATGTGGTTTTTGGAGCCCATCGACTTCGTGAGGACATTGTGCACGCCGGCGGCCTCGAGGACCGCGCGGACGCCGCCGCCAGCGATGAGGCCGGTGCCGGTGGACGCGGGGCGGAGGAAGACCTTGCCGCCGTCATACTCGCCGAGGACCTCGTGCGGAATTGTGGAGCCCTTGAGCTTCACGGAGACCATGCGCTTCTTGGCGGACTCGGTGGACTTCTTGATGGCGTCGGGGACCTCGTTGGCCTTGCCGTAGCCGATGCCAACGCTGCCCTTGCCGTCGCCGACGACGGAGAGCGCGGAGAAGCTGAAGCGGCGGCCACCCTTCACGACTTTGGCGCAGCGGTTGATGAAGACGACCTTCTCGAACATGCCGGGCTCAGCCGAGTCATTGCCGGGGCCGGAAAAAGACCTGTTATTGTTAGCCATGGGAGCGGATTAGAATTGGAGACCACCCTCGCGGGCGGCTTCGGCAAAGGTTTTGACGCGGCCGTGGTAGGGGCGACCATTGCGGTCGAACACCACGGAGGAGATGCCGGCGGCCTTGGCCTTGGCGGCGAAGGCGGTGGCGAGGGACTTGGCGCCGGAGACATTGCCCTTCGCGCCACCCTTCTTCACCTCGGGATCGAGGGTGGAAAGGAACACGAGGGTCGCGCCGGCGGCGTCGTTGACGGCCTGCGCATAGATGTGCTTGCCGGAGAACTTGACGCTGAGGCGCGGGCGAGCGGCGGTGCCGGTCACCTTCTTGCGGATGCGCCATTTGCGCTTCTGGAGGAGCTGGGCCTTGTAAACAGTTTTCATGGTTATGCTTCCGGTTAGGCGACGGTCTTGCCTTCCTTGCGACGGACGCGCTCGGCGTGTTCGCCGACGATGCGGACACCCTTCCCCTTGTAGGGCTCCGGCGGGTAGTAGGCGCGGATCTCGGCGGTGACCTGACCGACGAGCTGCTTGTCGGCACCCTCGATCTTGAGCTTGGTCTGGTCGGTGACGGTGACCTTGATGCCCTCGGGGATGTCGTGGAGGATGGCGTGCGAGTAGCCGAGCGCGAGATCGAGCTTGTTGCCCTTGAGCGCGGCCTTGAAGCCGACGCCCTGGATCTCGAGTTCCTTGAGGTAGCCGACGCTGACGCCCTTCACCATGCCGGCGATGACGGAGCGGGCCGTGCCATACATGGCGCGGGAAAAGCGGGTTTCGTCGGCGGGCGAGACGAGGACGCTGTTATCCTTCTTCTCGATCTTCACGACGGGCGCGAAAGTTTTGCTGACCTTACCCTTGGGGCCCTCGACGGACACGGTGGTGCCCTTGATGTCGATTTTGACCTTGTCGGGAATCTGAACGGGTTGTTTGCCGATTCTGCTCATGGTGATGGTGTCCTTTGTTACCAGACGGTGCAGACGAGCTCGCCACCGAGCTTGTTGCGGCGGGCGTCCTGGTCCTTCATGAGACCCTTGGAGGTAGAAATGATGGCGATGCCCAGACCGTTGAGGACACGGGGAATCTCGGAGTAACCCGCGTAGATCCGGCGCCCGGGAGTCGAGGAGCGCTTGAGGCCCGTGATGACGGGGGTGCTGTCGACATATTTCATGGTGACGATGACGGTCTTGTGACCCCGCTCGCCGGTGCCGACGGCTACGTCACGGACGTAGCCTTCGTGTTTGAGGATGTTCGCCAGGCTCTCCTTGAGCTTGGAATGCGGGGAGACGCACACGGCGAGACCAGCCTTCGACGCATTGCGAAGGTGGGTCAGAAAATCACTGATCGGATCTGTCATGGATGGATGTTTTGGAGGTGGGCCCGTCGGATCATATCCGACTTCCGGCGGGAAATTGGTTTACCAAGAGGATTTAGTGACGCCCGGGATCTTACCAGCGAGCGCGAGTTCGCGGAGGGTGATGCGGGAGACGCCGAAACGGCGGTGGAAGCCGCGCGGGCGGCCGCTGAGCGAGCAGCGATTGCGGATGCGGACCTTGGAAGAGTTGCGCGGGAGCTTGGCCAGCTTCTTCTGGGCCGCGAAAAACTCGTCATCCGTGGTCGCCGGGTTGGCGAGGACGGCTTTCAGTTCGGCACGCTTGGCGGCATGCTTCTCGACGAGGCGGATGCGCTTCTTGTTACGTTCGATGGCGGAAGTTTTCGGCATGGTCGGAAGGGTTAAGCGGCGGAAGTCTTGGTCGGGGCCGGCACGGCCTCAATGCGGCGGAAGGGCATGCCGAGGGCCTTGAGGAGTTCGCGGGCCTCGTCATCGGTCGGGGCGGAAGTCACGAGGGTGATGTCCATGCCCATGGAGCGCTTGTTGTTCTCGACGACAATCTCCGGGAAGATGGTGAAGTCGGTGATGCCGATCGTGTAGTTGCCCTGGCCGTCGAGCTTGTTCGGCACGCCGCGGAAATCGCGGATGGTGGGCAACGCCACAGCGAGCAAGCGCATGAGGAAGTGCCACATGTTCTCACCGCGTAGGGTGACGTGGCACCCGGTGACCTGGTTGGGCTTCAGCTTGAAGTTGGCGATCGCCTTTTTCGAGCGGTTCAGCACCGGCTTCTGGCCAGCGATGAGACCGATGTCGCGCGCGGTGTCGGCGATCTGATTCTTGTCGGCATCGGAGCTGATGCCGGTGTTGATCACGATCTTCTCGAGCTTGGGCACCTGGTGCTTGTTTTTGTAGCCGCGGGCGGTCATCAAGGCCGGCGCGACGGTCTCGGCGTAATATTTCTGGAGAGGTGTGGGTTGTTTGCTCATGGTGCTAACCGGATTTCCGACCCGGATGCTGATGGTTTGTGATAGGATGCGGTCCCCTCGCCGGCTCAGGCCTTGGCCGCAGATGCGGCGGTTTTCTTGCGCTTCGAGGTGTCGAAGCGCGACTGGAGCATAAGGTTGGACACGTGGATGGTGCCTTCGCGTTCGGCGATCTTGCCCTGCGGGTTTTCCTGGGATTTCTTGAGGTGGCGCTTGATCATGGCCACGCCCTCGACGACGGCGCGGTTCTTGGCCGAGCGAATCTCGAGCACCTTGCCGGACTTGCCCTTGTGGGAGCCGGCAATGACGACCACGACATCGTTTTTCTTGATATGGAATTTCTGGGACATGTTAGAGAACCTCCGGGGCGAGGGAGATGATCTTGGCGTAATTCTTGCCGCGGAGTTCGCGGGCGACCGGGCCGAAGATGCGGGTGCCCTTCGGGTTGCCGTCCTCGCCGATGATGACGACAGCGTTGGAGTCAAAGCGGAGGTAGCTGCCGTCGGCGCGGCGCAGGGGGGCGCGGGTGCGGACGATAACGGCCTTGACGACCTCCCCTTTTTTCACGGTGGCGTCGGTGCTGCTTTCTTTGATGTTGATGGTGATGATGTCACCGACATGGGCGTAGCGAGAGGGATGGCCGATCTTGCCAATCATCGACGCGCGGCGCGCGCCGGTATTGTCGGCAATATCAAGGATGGAACGCATCTGGATCATGGTGGTATCTCCGGCGGAGGGTTAGGCCTTGGCGGCCACGTTGGCCTTGGTGGTCTTGGTCGGAACGGCCTCAGCGACGTCTTTCTCGGACACCGCGACGATACCGACGCCAACCGCAGCCTCGACGACGCGAATGACGCGCCAACGTTTCAGCCGGCTGATCGGGCGGGTCTCCATGACCTCGATCTTGTCGCCCATCTTGGCCTCGTTTTTCTCGTCATGAACGTGGAGGACGGTCTTGCGGTTGATGACCTTGTGGTAAAGCGGGTGCGGGGTCTTGTAAGGGACGGTGACCTTGACGGACTTGTCGCCCATCTTGGAGCTGACGAAACCGATGAGGGTCTTGCGGCGGTTATGACGTTCGTGAGTGGACATGGGAGGATGCTGTTGGCTCAGGCTGCCTTCGCCTTGGCGGTTTTCTTGGACGCGAGGGCGGTCAGGAGGCGCGCGATATCCTTGCGATAGGCACGCAGGAGGTGTGGTTTCTCAACCTGGCCGGCGTTCTTGCGCAGGCGAAGCTGAAGGAGAGCCTCGCGGGTCTCGCGGAGTTTGGTGGTGAGCTCGCTCGGGGCGAGATCGCGGATTTCTTTGGAAGTCATGGGCAGCGGTCTCCGGGTTATCAGGCGGCGGTGCCTTCGCGGACGATAAAGCGGCAGCGGAAAGGCAGTTTGGCGTCGGCGAGGCGGAAGGCCTCTTTGGCGATGGTGAGGGGAACGCCGGCGAGCTCGAAGAGGACGGCGCCGGGTTTAATGACGGCGACGTAGAATTCGACCGGGCCCTTGCCCTGGCCCATGCGCACCTCGGCAGGCTTCTTGGTCACAGGCTTGTGCGGGAAAACGCGGATCCAGAGCTTGCCCTTGCGCTTCAGGTGTCGGGCGATGGTGACACGGGCCGCCTCAATCTGCTGGCCGGTCATGGGACCGCGGGACAGAGACTGCAGGCCGAATTCGCCGAAGGCGATCGTGTTGCCGCGCTTGGCATTGCCAGCGCGGGATCCTTTCATCGTCTTGCGATATTTGGTGCGGGAAGGTGCGAGAGCCATGGGAATGGATTTTGGATTTTAAATCTCGGATTTCGGATTTTTTCGGAGGGTTACTCGTGATTTTTGACGGGGCGGGACGCCAAGGGAAAATCAAAACCGAGAATCAATAATGAGATCAGTTGGATTCGTCTTTTTTGCAGATCCAGCACTTGACGCCGATCTTGCCCCAGACGGTCTGGGCCTCGGCAAAGCCGTAATCGATATTCTCGCGCAGCGTGTGCAACGGGATACGGCCCTGGCGCTGCCACTCGCGGCGGGCGATATCGGTGCCGCCAAGGCGGCCAGAGCACTGGATTTTAATGCCGTCGATGCCGAGTGCCATGGCAATCTGGATGGATTTCTTGATGGCGCGACGGAAAGCGATGCGCCGCTCAAGCTGGAGGGCGACGTTCTCGGCCACGAGCTGGGCCTCGACCTCGGGCTTCTTCACTTCCTGGATGTCTAGGAGGACTTCCTTGCCGGTGAGCTTGGTGAGCTGGGCCTTCATGTTCTCGACCTCCTGGCCCTTCTTGCCGATGACAATGCCGGGGCGGGCAGTGAAGATCTTGACGCGCACGCGGTTGCCGGCGCGCTCGATGAAGATGCGCGGCACTGAGGCCAGCTTGAGCTTCTCCATCAGCGAGGTGCGGATGATCTGGTCCTCAAGGAGGAGTTTGGCGAAATCCTTCTTGCGCGCGAACCAGCGCGACTGCCAGTTGCGGCGAACGGCGAGGCGGAAGCCTGTAGGGTTGGTCTTTTGTCCCATGGGAAAAATTAGTTGGTTTTGCCGTCGGAGAGAATGATGCGGAGGTGCGACATGCGCTTGACGCGCGGCTTGGCCGAGCCCTTGGCGCCGGCCTTGAAGCGCTTGAGCACGGGGCCGTTCTCGATGAGGGCGCGGTGCACCGTGAGCTGGCCGGCGGTGATGCTGTTGTTGTTCTCGGCGTTCGCCACGGCACTCTTGAGCGTCTTGACGAGGAGGCGGGCGGACTTGCGCGGCACGAGCGTGAGGAAGTCGATCGCCTCGTTGACGGGGCGGCCCTGGATGAGGCGCGCGACTTCGCGGACCTTCTTGGGCGACATGCGCGCGTTGCGGGTGAGAGCTTGAATTTCCATTGTAGTGTCCTGGTTGGGCAACGGCCTCAGATTTCCTTGCGGGTCATGCCGCCGTGCGCCTTGAAGATGCGGGTCGGGGCGAACTCGCCGAGCTTGTGCCCGACCATGTTCTCCGTGATGTAGACGGCGATGTGCGCCTTGCCGTTGTGCACACTGATGGTGTGGCCGACGAACTCGGGGGTGATGGTGGAGCGACGGGACCAAGTCTGGATCGGCTTGCGGGCGCCACCAGCTTTGGCCGCCTTCTGGATTTTCTCCAGGAGGTGGTAGTCGACAAAGAAACCTTTCTTGATGGAACGTGCCATGGTGCGGAGTCGTTGGGATTACTTCTGGCCGCGCGGCTTGCGGCCGTTGGCGCGAACGAGGATGAAATTGCTGGAGAGCTTGGTGCGGCGACGCGTCGGGAAACCCTTCGCGAGCTGGCCCCACGGGGAGACGAGATGCTGGCGGCCGCCACCACCCTTGGACTTGCCCTGACCACCACCGTTCGGATGGTCGACCGGGTTCATAGCGACACCGCGAACGCGCGGGCGCTTGCCGAGCCAGCGGTTGCGGCCGGCCTTGCCGAGCGAGCGCTTGCCGTGGTCAGCGTTGGCAACTTCGCCGACTGTGGCGCGGCACTTGGCGTTAACGAGGCGGGTCTCGCCAGAGGAGAGGCGGATTTGCGCGTAGCCGTCCTCGATGGCGACGAGCTCGACCGAGGTGCCGGCGGCGCGGGCGATCTGGGCTCCCTTGCCCGGGATCAGCTCGACAGCGTGCAGCTTGGTGGCCGGCGGGATGGCGGACAGGAGGAAGGAGTTGCCCGGCTTGAAGTCGTTGGTGTCGGTCTTCAGCGCGCTGTAGACGGTGTCCCCGACTTTCAAGCCGAGGGGCGCAAGGATATAGCTCTTGGTGCCGTCGGTGTAGGCGAGCAGCGCGAGCAGGGCCGTGCGGTTGGGATCGTATTCGATCGCCTGAACCTTGGCGGAGAGGTCGAGTTTGCCGCGCTTGAAGTCGATGATGCGGTAGAGCTTCTTGTGCCCGCCGCCGCGACGGCGGGAGGTGATGCGACCGTAGGCGTTGCGGCCGCCGGACTTGCTCTTGGACTCCACGAGCGAGCGCTCGGGGCGCTTGTCGGTGATCTCGGCCGGGCGGTTCAGGGTGGTGAACCGGAGGGACGCGGTGAGGGGACGGAAGGATTTAAGGGCCATGGTGGGTGGGCTCCGGGAATCAGGTAAGTTCGATCTTGTCGCCCGTCTTGAGGGTGACGATAGCACGCTTGCTGTCGGAAGTTTTGATCGGGCGGCCCTGGCGCGAACGCTTCGGCTTGCCCTTGCGGTTCTGGATGTTCACGCGGGTGACGGTGACCTTGAAGGTCTGCTCGACGGCGGCGCGCACGGTGTGCTTCGTCGCGGAAGGATACACCTCGAAGGTATACTGGCCGTAGTTCGAGGAGAGTTGGTTGGACTTCTCCGTCAGGCGGATGGTTTTGAGAATCTGTTCGGCGTTAATCATGACTGACCTCCGTTGGCGCGGGCGATGATCTGCTCGAGGGCCTTGCTGGAAACAACGATCCAGCTGTAGGCGACGAGATCGAGGGTGTTGAGCTTCGAGGCGTCCTGCAGTGTGACGCGCTCTAGGTTGCGCGCGGCGCGCTGGGCCTCGGTCGTGAAGGGGGCATCGACGATGAGCACCTTGCCCTTTGGGGCGATGCGGGCGATGACCTCACCCATCAGTTTCGTCTTGGCCTGCTTCGGGGCGAAGTTCTCGATGACGGAGATGTCACCGGCGGTCGCGCGGTCGAACAGGGCTCGGCCGAAGGCGAGGGTCTTGACCTTGCCGTTGATCTTCTTGGAGAAGTCGCGGGGTTTCGGGCCGAAGACGACGCCGCCGCCGGACCACAGGGGCGAGCGGATGGAGCCGGCGCGGGCGCGGCCGGTGCCCTTCTGGGCGTGCGGCTTCTTGCCGCCGCCGCGGACTTCGCCGCGGGTTTTGGTCGAGCGCGTGCCTTGGCGGGCGTTGGCGCGGTGGGCGACGACGACTTCCTTGACAGCTTGGAGGCCGCGGGAGCCTTCAAAGGTAGGGAGGTTGAATTCCTTCTCGGAACTCTTGGTGGCGTCGGCAGTGAAAAGTTTGAGCTTCATGGATTACGTTCTCCGGTGGGCTTAGGCTTGCTTGGCCGGCTTGGCCTTCTTGCCGGAGCGGATGATGACATCATCGCCGTTGGCGCCGGGAATGGCGCCTTTGACGAGGATGAGGTTCTTGTCGGCGATGATCTTCACGACACGCAGGTTTTGCACGGTGCGGTTGTCCGTGCCCATGTGGCCGGGCATGCGCTGGTTCTTCCATGAGCGGCCAGGTGTCTGGCGCATGCCGATGGAACCGATGCGGCGGTGGAACATGGAGCCATGGGAGGCGGGGCCGCCGCCGACGCGGAAGCGCTTCACGACACCCTGGAAACCCTTGCCCTTCGAGACGCCAAGCACGTCGACGATCTGGCCCTCGGCGAAAACCGCGACCGTGAGGACGTCGCCGGCCTTGCCGGAGAACGCCTCGGTGAGGCGGACCTCGTTGAGCAGGCGGGGCGTCGATTCGAGGCCGGCCTTCTTGGCGTGATTGGCTTCGGCCTTGGAGGCGTTCTTCGCCTTCTGGGCACCGAAGCCGAGTTGCACGGCATTGTAGCCGTCAGACTCAATGGTCTTGATTTGGACGACCGGGCACGGGCCGGCTTCCACCACGGTGACCGGGACCAGGACGTTTTGCGCGTCGTAGACCTGGGTCATGCCGATTTTTTTACCGAGTAATGTAGCGATCATGGGCTAAGTGGTAGGTGGCGGGTGAGCGCCGTTTGTTTAGACCTACTTTAGCAAGGGCCGGGGTGAGCCGGCTGGCTTGGCTAAGATGGTTGTGAGTGGAAAATTTTAGACGTTGATGGTGATATCGACGCCGGACGGAAGGTTGAGTTTCTTGAGCTCGTCAACGGTCTGGGCGGTGGGCTCCAGGATGTCGATGAGGCGCTTGTGGGTGCGGGACTCGAACTGCTCCACGGACTTCTTGTCGACGTGCGGGGAGCGGTTGACCGACAGCTTCACAATGTGGGTGGGCAGAGGAATCGGGCCGGAAACGCGGGCGCCGGAGCGCTTGGCGGTTTCGACGATTTCAAGGGCGGACTGGTCGATTACGCGATAGTCGTAGCCT
>DAORVZ010000014.1:0-12429 GCA_035434005.1 Lacunisphaera sp. | reverse complement strand
GTCCATCAGCGGATGGGATTCATGGAAGTGCCTCAGGCGCCCGTAGGTGACGGGGAGTTCGCGCTCACGGCGGTAGCGGCGCAGGTAGGCGCGCAGTTCCGGGCCGATGGGGTAGCTCGGTTTCTTGCGGGTGCGGGCGGCGGGTGGGGCGGGGGTGACGTCCATCCGAAGGCCAGCCTGCGGCGAAACCGGCGGTGAGGCAAGCGCGCGCCTTGCCATGGCGTCGGAACTGCACTGAATCAGCGCGCATGTCCGCCTTGTCCTGGCTCCGCACCCCGGCCAACGCCCACCGCCTGGTGCGGGTGGTGCTGATCGCGGGCTTCGTGTGGCTGGCGGGCCGGCACTGGCATCCGTATTACGGCTTCACACGGTTCCTGCAAATGGACGAGGCCAGTCTCGCGGCCACGCTGCCGGAACTGCGGGATGCGCCGATCTTCCCCTACGCGGATGGTTATGATGGGCATTACTACGCCCAGTTGGCCGCGCGGCCAGCGGTGCGCGATCCGGCGCTCAGCGGTGCCATCGACAGCGTCGGCTACCGGGCGCGGCGCATTTTACTGAGCTGGACGGCCTGGGTGGTCGGCGGTGGCGATCCGGTGGCGGCGGTGCGAGCCTATGCGTGGCTGAATCTGGTGGTCTGGGCCGGGCTCGCCGCGCTGCTGTGGCGGATTTTCCCCGGGCCGGGTTGGCGCGACACCGTGGCGTGGGCGGGGCTGCTGTTTTCCGCCGGCCTGCTGCATGGCGTGCGGCTGGCCCTGACCGATCCGCTCGCGCTGCTGCTTGTCGCGGGCGCCGCCGCGCTGGCCGGCCGTGAACGGCGCGGCCCGGCGGCGGCGCTGCTCGGCTTGGGCGGACTTGCGCGTGAGACGGCCCTGCTCGGCGCCGTGACCTTGCTGCCCGAGGGGAAGGCGACGCGCGCCGACTGGTGGCGAACCGCCGGCCGGCTAGCGCTGGTCGCCGCGCCACTGGCGTTGTGGCTGTGGTATCTGCGCTCCGTGCTGGGTCCGACGGAGCCCGGCTTGGGCAATTTCACGCTGCCGGTGGTCGGCTGGGCGGAGAAGTGGGGCGAAGCGTTGCGCCGGTTGCAGCACGAACCGGATCACTATCTCGCATTGACCAGTCTGCTCGCTCATCTCGCCCTGACGGTGCAGGTGGTGTTCATCGCGTGGCGGCGCAAACCGCGGGATGGCTGGTGGCGGCTCGGGGCGGCGTATGGTGCCTTGATGCTCCTGCTCGGCACCGCGGTTTGGGAGGGCCATCCGGGCGCAGCCACCCGCGTGTTGCTGCCGCTGACGCTGGCGTTCAATGTGCTCGCGGTTGCCGCGCGTGCGTCCGCCGGCTGGTTCGTGGCCGGGAACCTCTCGGTGCTGAGCGGCGTGCTGGTCCTCTGGGCGGTGCCGCAGTCAACCCATGAGCTGGCCGCCGGCCGGCTGGATGGGGGCAGCTTTGTGGTGCACACCGACGCAACTTGGTATCCGGCTGAGCATGATCAAGCCAGGATCTGGGCGTGGAGCTCCACGGGTGGCGGCCTGTGCTTTGCCTTCCGCCCGGCGATGGACGGTGTCCGCAGGGTGCGGCTCGCGCTGATCGGTCTCGCACCGCGACCGCTGGAGATCCGCCAGGACGGGCGTGTGCTCTGGCGCGGCGGCATCGGCAAAAAATTGCAGTGGATCGAGCTGCCTGCCGTGGCCGTCGTTCGCGGCCGGGCGGAACTGGAGTTGCAAAGCCCGGTGCCGGCGGGGCGGGAGAACGCGGACGCCGGCGCGCGCGCGCTGGGTTTCGCGGTTTACGGCGTGCGGATCGATTAGGCGGGCGCTTTTCCCTGGCGGAGGCGGTCGAGAAAGACGGCGACGATAATGACGAGGCCGATGATGATTTCCTGGAAATAAGTCGGCCAGCCCATCTGCTGCGAACCGTTGCGCAGCACGCTCATGATGAGGGCGCCGATCATGGAGCCGAGGACGGTGCCCACGCCGCCGTTGAGGCTGGCGCCGCCGATGATGACGGAAGCGATGATGTCGAGCTCGAGGCCGACGGCGACGGTTGGGTCTCCCTGGCGGAGGCGGGAAAGCTGGAACAGGCCCGCGAGGCCGAAGAAGCAACCGGCGGTGGTGTAGCCCAGAATCTTCATCCGGGTGATGCGGACGCCGCTGTAGCGCGCGGCGGTCTCGTTGGAGCCCAGGGCAAAGAGGTGGCGGCCGAACAGCGTGTCGCGCAGCAGCACGGCGGTGAGGAGGGCGAGCGCGACCGTGACCCACACGCCGACCGGCAGGGCGCGGCTGAAGGGGTCGGCGGTGGTCATCCATCCGTTGATGGGCGAGGCGTCGTAGTTGACGGTCTGGTTGTCGGCGAGCCACTTGGCGGAGCCGCGGGCGACCCCGAGCGTGCCCAGCGTGATGATGAAAGGCGTCATGCGCAGGCCGGCGATGGCCGCGCCGTTGAGCAGGCCGATCAGGCCGCCGGCGGCGACCACGGTGAGGAGCACCGGCACCGGGCCCCAGCCGTGCTGGATGAGCAGGGCGCCGACCACGCTGGTGAGAGCCACGCTCGAGCCGACGGAGAGATCGATGCCGCCGCTGATGATGATCATGGTCATCCCGAGCGCCGCGATGGCGACGATCACGGTCTGGGTGAGGATGATCTTGAAGTTGTTGTAAGTGAGAAAATATTCCCGCGTCTCCGCCGGGAGCGCGAACAGGGTGATGACCAGCACCAGGCCCACGAAGGGGCCGAGGCGGGTCAGCAGCGGGCGAAGCGACGCGGACATCACTTCAGATACTTGTCGAGCGGCGGATTCACGATGTCGGCCAGTGCCGGGTCGTCGAAATTTTCCCTGGTCACAAAGCCGACGCCGGTGTCGATGCGGGCGGGCACCTTTTCGCCGCGGAGCACGGCGACTGCGGTCTTCACGCCGAGGTAGCCCATGTTCATGGGATTCTGGACGACGAGGCCGTCGATGTGGCCCGACTTCAGGCCGGCGTTGAGCGTCTCGCCGGAGTCGAAGGCGATGAACTTTACCTTGCCGGCGAGACCGGCGTCGCGGAGGGCGAGGAGCATGCCGGCGCCGGTGGACTCATTGGGGGCGAACACGCCGTTGACGACGGAGCCGTAGCGGCTGAGCAGGGTCTCGGCGGCGCGCTTGGCGGTGTCGCGCGTGGCGCCGGCGTGCTGGTCGATGGAGAGCAGGCGGATGGAGGGGAAGTCCTGCTGCATGACCTCGACGAAGCCCGCCTCGCGTTCCTCGGTGCTGTTGGAGCCGACCTGGAGGCGGAGCATGATGACGTTGCCCTTGCCGCCAAGGAGGCGGCCGAGGTTGCGTGCGGCGATGCGGCCGCCCTCGCGGTTGTCCGTGGAGACGAAGCTGGCATAGACGTTTGTCGCGAGGCCGGAGTCGATGATGACGACCGGAATCTTGCCGCGCACCGCGGTCTCGACCGGGGCGACGAGCGCCTTGTGGTCGAGCGGGGCAAGCACGATGCCGCTCACGCGACGACCGATGAAGTTCTCGACGACCTGGACCTGCTGTTCGCGGTCATCCTCCTTGAGCGGACCCTTCCAGATCACGTTCACCGCGATGCCCTCCGCGGCGAGCTCGCGCTGGGCCTTCACGGCGCCGGCGTGGATGGACTTCCAGAACTCGTGCGTCGTGCCCTTCGGGATGACGGCGATGGTGTAGGGTTCGGCGGCCGTCAGCGCGGCAGCGCAGCAAAAGCCAAGCAGGGCGAGCCAGTGGGACTTCATGAACGGGGTGGGTTGATGCGGACGGAAGAAAGAGAGACCATGACGACAGACGGAAGAGCCTGCGTCAACCCGGCCCCCATTCTTACCGTTAACTTAACTAATCAACCCGGGCCAGCAGGCGCTCCAGCAGGGTGATCAGCCGGGCGCGCAGCGGCTGGCCGCGGGCGGCGAAGTCGCGCTGGTGGACCTCGTAGGCGGCGCGGCCCTCGGGCGTCTCGATCCGGATCGGCGCGAACCCGAGTTTGGCCAGGTCGTAGGGGCTGGCGCGCATGTCCACCTCGCGGATGTCGCGGGCCAGGGCGAAGCAGTCGGCGGTGAGCTCCGCCGGCGTGAAGGGCGCGAGTTTGAACGCCCACTTGTAGAGGTCCATGTTGGCGTGCAGGCAGCCGCGCTGCTCGAACTCCGGCGTGGTGGCGCGCTCCGGCTGCAGGCGGTTGAGCGGCCGGGCCGGCGCCGTGAAGAAGCGGAATGCATCGAAATGGGAACACACGATGGGCTGGGCCTCGACGATGCGCACCAGCTCGTCGGGCGGGAAGCGCAGCGGCCAGGCGTTGTGGCGCACCTCGTCCGGCGTCTGCCGGTAGACCATGGCCCACTCATGCAGGCCGAAGCAGGCGAATTGCGGCGGGCGCTCCGCCGTGGCGCGGAGCAGGCCGAGCATCCACGCCACGCTCTCGCGCCGGCGCGGCTCGAGCGCGGCGCAATTCAGCGCCACGCCGCCGTCCACCTCGTGGTATTCGGGCCAGCGCAGGAACTCGCGCGCGGTTTCACCCTGGAGCACCACGTCAGGCCCCGGGTGCCACCGGCGCAGCCATGACGGGCGGAAGCGGTAGTATTCAAAGAGGAAATCGTAGACCGGATGCTTTTCGCCGCGCGCGGTGCGCGCCTGATGGGGTTCCGTCCAGGCAAGGACGCGTTGCTCATGGGCCTGCTGGCGGGCGCGCCAGCAGGCCTCGGGCAGCACGGTGCGTTGGACGGACGCGAGCATCAGGGTCAGGCGATCACGGCGGTCCCGGCGATGATCAGGGTGCAGCCAACCGCGGTCTTGAGGGTGAGCGTCTCGCCGAGGAAAAGCGCGGCGAGGATGATGGTCAGCGCGAGACTGGACTTGTCCACGGCGCTGACGAGCGAGGCGGTGCCCAGCTGCAGGGCCCTGAAGTAGAACAGCCACGACGCGCCGGTCGCGACCGCCGACAGCACGAGGAACAGCATCGGGCCGCGCGGGATGGCCGCGACGGCGCCGAGGTTGCCCTGGATCGCCACGACGCCCCAGGCCAGCACCAGCACGACGGAGGTGCGGACAGCGGTCGCGACGTTGGAATCAATGCCCTTCACGCCGACCTTGGCGAGAATCGCGGTCAAGGCGGCGAAGACCGCCGATAGGAGAGCATAGGTCCACCACATGGGCGGCGAACGTATCAGCGGGAGTCGCGGAGGCGAGAGGCAAGACGCGCGCCGTTGCTGGCTGCTGCCAGCCCGGTGTTTGTCCGGGCCCGTCGCCCGGCAAAAAATCAGCGCCCCGCCAGCAGCAACCGGCGCACACCCTCGATGGGAGGTTCGCTGATGAAGCGGTATTCAACGGGCCAGGCATGTGTTTCCGCGAGGGTCTTGAGGGCAAGGATGGCGGGGGGGCTGTTCAGGATCGCGCCGCACACGCCACACGGCACCACGGCGGCGCCAAACAGCTTGGCGGTGACGAGGCGGGCGTTTTCCACGAGGTCGGTCACCGCGCAGGCGACGGCGGCTTGGGCGGGGGCGCAGCCGGCGACCGCCAGGGCGAGCACGCGCGGGGCGAAGGCGGCGATGCGGGCGTTGGCATCCTCGGCCGTGTAGAAAAAGCGGGTGTTGGCCATGGCGTCGGTGAGGCCGGTGTGGGCTTGGAGGGCGGCCCCCAGCGCGGTGGGCTTGGTCCAGCCCTGCAGCTCGAGCAGGGCGTGGCTGATGGCGCGGCGGCCGAGATCGGCACCGCTGCCCGGATCGCCGAAGCGCCAGCCCAAGCCACCCGCATAATGAATGGAGCCATCGGGCGCGCGCGCCGCGACAAACGATCCGGTGCCCGCGTGCAACACGAGGCCCGGCGCGCCGCTGGTGGCGAGCTCGAGCACCGGCAGTGAATCGGGCCCGGTGACCACGGTGCCAAATCCCTGGAGGGTGGCCGCGAAACCCCGCCAGAAGATCGGCGAGCCGGCGGTGTAGAGGTGCGTGGTGGCGATGTTCGGGGTTGGATTCCCGATTTTCGCCTTGGCCACCAACTCGGCGAAGGCCTCCCGCACCACGGCGGCGGCCTGGTCCGATCCGAGCTGACTCGGGTTGCAGCCGGGGGCGGTGTGCCGCGCGACGACGGTGCCGGCGGCATCCACGAGGATGAGGTCCGTCTTGGTGCCGCCGCCGTCCACCCCGATGGAATATGCGTGATTCGCCACAGCGGCACTACGGCATAACACCCACCGGCAGGCAAGCACCGGGCCGGAGCGGGCTCGGTTCAGGGGGTCGCTTCCCAGCGGCCGAAGATGCCGCAGGGGAGGACTTTTCCGTCGCGCCGGATGGGCAGGCCGACCTCGCCGCCGGAGATCCGGCCGCCGGCGCCGGACATGAGGCCGGCGAGCAGGTTGACGACGACGGTGGGCGAGAGGCGGGCGGTGTAGGCGTTGATCAGGACGAACACCGGGCGGTCGCTCAACACCTCCTTGCACTCCTTGAGGAGCTCCCAGAGATGGTCCTCGAGTTTCCACATCTCGCCCGTGCTGCCGCGGCCGTAGGTCGGCGGATCCATGATGATGGCGTCGTATTTGCGGCCGCGCTTGATCTCGCGGCGGACAAACTTGAGGCAGTCGTCGGTGATATAGCGCACGGGCGCGTCGGCGAGGCCGGAGAGCGCGGCGTTTTCCTTGCACCACTTGACCATGCCCTCGGCGGCGTCGACATGGCAGACGCAGGCGCCGGCGGCGGCCGCGGCGACGGAGGCGGCGCCGGTGTAGCCGAAGAGGTTGAGCACGTTCACCTCGCGGCCGGCGGCCTTCGCGGCCTTGATGCGGGCGGTGAACCAGTCCCAGTTGACGGCCTGTTCGGGGAAGAGGCCGGTGTGCTTGAAGCTGGTCGGGTGGATCTTGAAGGTCAGGTTGCCGTAGCGGATGGACCAGTGGTCGGGCAGGGGCTTGCGGTATTCCCACTTGCCGCCGCCGGTCTCGCTGCGGTGGTAGAAGCCGTCCCAGTTTTCCCAGCGGCCGTTGCCGCCGGTGCGCGGCCAGATGATCTGCGGGTCGGGGCGGACGAGGGTGTAGGGGCCCCACTGCTCGTGCTTCATGCCCATGCCGCAGTCGAGCAGCTGGTAGTCCTTCCAGTTGTCGGCAACGATCAGGCCGGGGCGGTCAATGGTCATTGCCGGCAACTTGGGCGCGATTGGCGCGGATGAACACGAAAAAAATACGGCGCTGCGGGGGAGTGCGGCCTCGCGAGGCCGCTTTCAAAGCGGCGCCGTGTCGCCGCACTCCGTCGTTTTCGGCGCCAGCTTCGCCTCGATCCCGTCCATTGTGGCGGGGAATTCCTTTTCCAGGTCCACGCCGTAGGCCTGCGCCAGCACGAGCACGCTCCAGAGACAGTCGGAGAGCTCGTGGGCGAGCTTGCGGTCCGCCTCCGCAATGGGCCGGGCACCGGCCTTGGCCATGACCAGCTTCATGAGGTCGCCGACATCGCCGACGAAACCCTGCGCGAGTTCCTCGCGGGTCCACGGCCGGCCGCCGCGCGCGGCGGCGGTCTCGTTGAGGCGACGTTGCACTTCCACGGCGCGGGCGGTGAGGGCGGCGAGTTCCATGGCTCAGGTCCCGTAGAGGCGGTCGCCGAAATCACCGAGACCGGGGAGGATGTATTTCTTCGCGTTGAGCGCGCGGTCGAGCGCGCCGGTGTGGATGGCCACTTCGGGATGGGCCTTCTGCAGCGTGGCCACGCCCTCGGGCGAGGCCACGATGCAGACGAAGACAATCTCGCGGCCGCCGGCGGCTTTCACGACGTCGACCGCCTGCACCGCCGAGCCGCCGGTGGCGAGCATGGGGTCGACGACGATAACGCGGGTGTCGGCGAGCGGCGGGAGCTTGCAGTAATAACTGCGCGCCACGGCGGTCGTGTGGTCGCGCTCCAGGCCGACGTAGCCGACGGAGACGTCGGGGAAGATGTCATGGAACGGCTGCAGCATGCCGAGGCCGGCGCGCAGGATGGGGACGATGACGAGCGGCCGGGCCAGCACGAGGCCGGTGAAGGGCTCGAGCGGTGTGGCGGCGGATTTTTTCTCGGTCGCGAGGTCGCGCGTGGCGTCGAGCGCCAGCAGCAGCGCGATCTGGTAGCTCAGGGTGCGGAAGAGCGCGGGTTTGGTGGTCTTGTCGCGCAGGTGGGTGAGCACGTGGGCGCCGAGCGGATGGGAGAGGACGTGGAGAGGCATGGGGAGATTTTGGATTTTGGATTCTCGATATTCGATTCCGAAAACGCGGGCCGAGGCTCCGGGCAACTTGTAACCTATTAGGTTACAAAGGTTCTGTTTCAGGGCGGCACGAGAGTGAGCCGATGTGCTGCGGGGCCGGGGAGGAGGGGCGTGGGCTCGCCTTTTACCCAGGCGGCGTGGCCGGCGCGGTAGAAGGGGGAGAGGGGATGGCCGCTCTGGCCGCCGGGCATCTGGAAAATAGCCTCGTCCTCATGGCCGGGGGAAACGACGAGGCGCTCGGACTGGCCGAAGCGCGGGCCTTGCACACGCGGCATGTCGCCGTCGCCGGGCAACGGGTCGGCCGGCATATCGAGCAGGCGGGCGAGCGGTTTGGGCAGGAAGCGGCTGAAGGGATGGGCTTGGCGCAGGGTGTTACGGGCACCCCAGGTGAAATCGGCGAGCGATCCGCCGGACGCCGCGACATCCGCCGTGACATCGTCTGCGGCGGCGAGCAGGAGCGCGGGCCAAGTGGCGTGCGCGGGGTTGAGGAGGCGCTCGGGCTGCTCGTGGACGAGCTGCCAGAGGGCGTCCTCGTAGGGCAGGCTGCGCCAATTGAAGGCGGCATACTCGGCCTGGGCCAGGGCGATGAACGGGGCCAGCGCGCGCTCGGCCGTGTGTAGCCGGAAATTCCGCACAACGCGGTAAGCCACGGAGTCGGCGCTGGCGCGACCGTTCCAAGTCTGCACGGCGGCGCGTAGGTCGGCGCGGGCGGGGTGGTCGGCGACGGCGTCCGCCGTCAGTATCTCGAGGAGAAATTGCTGCCAGCGTGCGAGGAAAAGCGCGCGGTCGTCGAGCTGGATGGCCAGCAGGTCGGCGGGCGTGGCTTTTTTGCCGGTGGCGATGAGGGCGTGGAGATCGTCGCGGATCTGGCTGGCGCGCGCGCCTTCATCAAAGCCGCTGTCGCCGAGCAGAGTGCCCGCCGGGCCGCCGAGGGGCCGATTGTTGCCGCTCCAGAGAGCGCCCCCGGCGGGATTGGCGACCACGGGGATCTCTTCGGCCCGCAAAAATCCATCCCAACGCCGGTCTCCGTAGGTCCAGGCGACGGGCACGCGCCCGTCGTAGCCGACGCGGCGGGGCAGGCGGCCGAGGATGGTCCAGGCGATGTCCCCGGCGGCATCAGCGATGAACATGTTCTCATTGGGGAAGCTGGCGCGATGGGCCAGAGCCACGCCCTCGGCCGTGGTGCGGGCGGTTTCCATGTCGAGGAAATGCAGGTTGGTCGCGGTGGCGTCGTGCGCGGTCCAGCGCAGGACCCGCGCGCGGCCGTTCTTCGGGCCGTCGATGATGGGGCCCCACTGGGTCCACCGGGCGGTAAAGGGCACAGGTTTCTCGCCCTGCACGCGGATCTCCTCCGGGCGTTCCTCGATTTCCTTCCAGCCATCGGGGGTCTGGTAGAAGCTGTTTGCGGTGATCTCCGTCGCGACGGTGAGGATGTCGGTTGTGTCCGTGTAAGCGTTGGTGAAGCCCCAGGCGACGCGGCCGTTGCTGCCGACCACCATGAAGGGCAGGCCCGGCAACGTGACTCCCACCACACGCCGGGGCCCGGTGGCGTCCGGCCATTGCAGCACGGCGCGATACCAGATGTGAGGCAGGTTGAGGTCGAGGTGCATGTCGTTTGCCAGCAGGGCGGCGCCGGTGGCGGTGTGCGCGCCGGCGAGGGCAAAAGCATTGGAGCCGACCACGCGCCGGCCGACGGGTTCGAGGGCGGCTTGGCCGGGAGCGGGCGGCTCCGCCCGGCGGAAACGCAGCGGCGGCAGCGGGGCGGGCGCAGACTTGCTGCCGTCGAGGGCGGCGTCCCAGGAGTTGCCGGACGGGGCGAGGAAATCCAGGCCCGCCTGGCCGAGGGCCGAGCGGAGCGCCTCCCGATTCAGGTCAAAGGCGCCCGTGTAGTCCTGCAGGTCGAACCACATGGCGTAAATGCACAGCAGCGAGTCGGCCTCGCGCCACGGCTGCGGGGGTGCGCGGAGCACGAGGTATTCCCACGGGGTTTTCGGCAGGGCGGCGAGGCCGGCGTTGACTCCGGCGGTGTAGGCCGAGAGGACGGCGAGTTCGGCCGGGGCGGCCTGCGCGATCACCTGCGCGGCGAGCCGGCGAAAACCGTGCAGGCGCGCGCTCTTATCCAATTCAACGGCGGCCGCGCCGAACAGTTCGGAGAGTTCCCCGGCTCCGCGGCGGCGCAGGAGATCCATCTGGAAAAAGCGGTCCTGCGCGTGGAGGAAGCCGGTGGCGCGGGCGACATCGGTGCGAGTCGCCCCCGCGATGGTGGGCACGCCGAGGGCGTCGCGTGCGATCTGCACCGGGGCGGACAGGCCGGCAACCGGGAGTTCGCCCTCAAGGATGGGCAGGCTACCGCGCAACTGCCACCAGCCCCACCCGGCTGCGACGGCACCGAGCAGGAGGAGTCCGCCGAGAGCGGCCAACACCCAACGCAGGCGGGGGCGCCATCGCGGCATGTTATTTCTTTTCCCAGGCGCGAAGGCTGACCGGGTCGCGGCCCTCGTCGAATTCGTTGAGGTCGAACATCGTCTCGATCGGCCGGCCGACCAGGCCGAACTCGGCGATGCGTTGCTGCAGGATGGGAGTGGCCTCGTCGCGCCAGCCGCGCTTCATCATGAAGCCGTTCCACACGAGGCACTGCTCGTCGGTGCGGGCGCCGCCGCGCTCATGGCACCAGGCGAGGATTTCTTGGTCGGTGCCACCCGCCAGGGTGCGGGCGGTGAGCGCGGCGAAATCCACGCCGAGAAAGGAGCAGCACCGGCCGTCGAAACCCTTGCCGAGATTTGGATGGTAATCAGCGGGGAGCCGGCCGGCGGCGAAGAGACGGATCTTGTCGAGCATCCGACCGAAATAGACGAGGCGGCCGGTCTGATCGTAGTTGCTGCGGAGTCCGGGGACGTGAGGCATGGTGGCCCAGCGTCCCGCATTCCCGCGCGGGAATCCAGACGGAACTACTCGCTCCCGTAGTAGGCGAGTGTGGCGAGCAGGCCGAGCAGGAAGGTCGGCAGGTTGATCCAGAGCTGGTGGAAGGGCACGGCGTAATGGTGCACGGCCCAGATGACCGCGACATGTTTCACGGCGATGAGGCCCCAGCAGATGAGAATGAAGCGTTCCGCCCGCGGATCGCGCGGGACCGGCCGGGTCGCGTGGACCTCCTCGATGAACGCCTGGCCGGTCGCGACGGGATCGCGGCGGGCAAGCCACTGGAGGAGATTGGCAAACATTGAGCAAAACGTAGCCAGATCCGGCCGGAAAGGAAGCCCGCCCATGGCCGCCGTCCGAAAATGCCTCGCGCGTCGGCGGCCAAGGCGCAAAAGTGCGCCCGTTTCCCGCGAGCGCCCGACACGTCCATGAAAATCGCCACCCCCGGCAACGAGATCAACTACCTGCTGCAGCAGACGCGCGTCCACCACATGCACCTGAGCAGCATGGCCGACCTCAAGGCCAACATGCTGCTCACCATGGCGTCGATCGTGGTCACGCTGGCCGCGCCGCAGGTCATGAAGGCCGGCTCGCAACTCCCGTTGCTCGTGCTGATCGGCTTCAGCCTGCTGACCATCCTGCTGGCGGCCTACGCGGTCATGCCCAAGCTGCCGTTCACCGGGCGGCAGGCGGCGGCTCCCGAGGTGCAGAGCCCGCAGTTCAACCTGCTGTTTTTCGGCGACTTCACCGGGTTGAGCTATGAGCGGTTTGAGGCGGAGATGACCCGCGTGATGAACGATCCCTCGCTGGTCTACCAGGCGCAGTTGCGGGAGATCTACACCCTCGGGACCTTCCTCGCTCAGAAAAAATACCGCTACCTGCGGCTGGCCTACACGACGTTCATCGCCGGCCTGTTCGCGAGTTTCATCACGCTGCTGCTGACCGGCCGGGGCTGAGCCGGTTTCTTCGGCCTTGCCGGATGGGCGGCGCGTCGCCTATACCTGCCCGCCTTATGGGACGCCAATGGCTGCATGCGAAACGCGCGATCGTGAACCTGAAGAAGGGCCAGACGGTCGGCAAACTCGTCAAGGAAATCACCGTGGCCGCCAAGCTCGGCGGCGGCGACCCCACCGGCAACGCGCGGTTGCACGCCGTGCTGGAGAAGGCCCGCAAGGCCAACGTCACGCGCGACGCCATCGAGCGCGCCATCGCCAAGGGCACGGGGGCCGGCGGCGACAAGAGCTCGCTGGACCACGTCGTCTTCGAGGGCTACGCGCCGCACAAGGTGCCGGTGGTGG
>DAORVZ010000013.1:0-12881 GCA_035434005.1 Lacunisphaera sp. | reverse complement strand
GCCGGGACGGCGGTCGCGTCGAGCACGATGGCGCGGGCGAGTTCGCCGCGCAGCCGGTCGATGGTGTCACTTTTGCCGCTGACGCCCACCACAAGGTGGCTCAGCAGGCGGTGATCGTGTGAGGAGATGTAGATGTTCGTGTTGTTCATGTTGTTTTTTGGGGTTCAGGGTTGGGTGGTTTCGAGGAGGGAGTGTTCGATGACGCCGGGCAGGCGGCGGGCGGCCGCCTCCAACCGGTCGAGATGTTCGGAGGTCAGGCTCAGAGCGGTGGCCGAGGCGGCCTCCCGCACTTGGTCGGGCGCGAGGAAGCCGAGCAGCGGCGCCGTGACCACGCCGCGGGTGAGCACCCAGGCGAGGGCGACCTGACCGGTGGTGGCGCCCAGTTCGACGCCAATATCGCCCAAGGTGGCGAGGACCGCATGGCCGCGCACGTTGCCGTAGCGCTCGCGCAGGCGCCGGGTTCGGGCCGTCTCGGGAGTCTGCGGGAGGTGGTAGAAGCCGGTGAGAAACCCGCCGGCCAAGGGGGACTGGGCCAGCAACGCCACGCGGTATTCCCGGGCGAGTTCAATCGCGTCGGGCTCGAACGGGGCGCGTTCCAGCAGCGAATAGTCCGCCTGGAACGACTCCAGCCGGCCGCCGCCGAGTCGGGCCGAACGGCCGAGCGACTCCATGAAACGCCAGACAGGGAAACCAGCGGCGCCCACGTGGCGGAGCTTGCCCGCGCGCACGAGGTCGTCGATGGAGCCGAGGACGTCGTCCATGGGCAGCAGCGCGTCGCTCCACTCAATGACGAGCAGGTCGAGGTGGCTGGCGTGAAGTCGGCGCAGTGATTCTTCGCACTGGCGGCGGATGGAGTCGGCCAAACCGGCGCGGAAGCCGGGGACGGGGCGGGCAAACCGCAGACGGGTCGAAAGGACGAGGCCGGCGCGGGCGCGCGGATTGGCCTGCAACCAGCTGCCCACGATTTCCTCCGAACGGCAGAGCCCCGGCCCGGCGTCGGCCGGACCACAGGTGCTCGTCTGGATGAAATTGCCGCCTGCGGCGCGATAGGCGTCGAGGATGGCGTGGGAGGTTTCTGAGTTGGTGAGCCAGCCAAACTGCATGGCGCCGAGGCAAAGCTCGGACACGGACAGGCCCGTGCGGCCAAATTTTCTTTGATTCATGTCGATATCGTCTGAGAGCGGGCCGCAGACCGGGGGCGGCGAAAAAGTCCGGGGAAAGCGGACGCGGGCGGATCGGCGCAGGGGCCGGATCACGCGAAGGGGCGGGTGGCGGACAAGGTCCGGCGAGGCGAAACGAGCGCCCCTGTTTTACCCCGGTGTCCGCTTTGCGAGCGTCCCGGCCGGGTGGTCAAACCCTCAGACGCAAGCAGTCGCAGCACCGGGCGATCCCGGGAAGATACCCGGAGCCCCGTGATTCGGTCGGTGCGACTGTTGGTGGAACTTAATCATCGTGTCGCTCCCATCGATACGCCGGAAAACAGTTCTGTCAAGGCCCGCGCGGCCGGGGGCCCCACCCGCCGCCTCAGCGATTTGGTTCGTCGCGGGGGTGGTCGCCGGGCGGGTGGGTGGCTGGGATCTTCTTGAATTCCTCGCTGCGGCGGAGCGCATCGCGCACATCGCCCTCCGTCCAGTTTTTCTCCAGCAGTTGGTGACGGATATGGCGCAGGCCTTCGGGGTCAACCTCCCGGCCAAGCACATCGAGGTAAGCGCGGCGGATGATACGGTCGGCCCCGTCGCGCCGGAACTCGTCACCGCGGCGGATGTTGTCGCGCACCATGCGGTCGCTCCAACCTTGATCGATCATCAGGCTCCGGTAGTCGCGGAGGCCGCTGGGGTCGGGTGCGCGCCCCAACAGATCGAGATAGGCGCGTTTGATGACCGCGTCCGGGTCTGCTTTCGGGTCGTCGCGCCGGCCCACCTCGACGCGCAGGGAGGAGATGCGGTCGTTCCAACTGGTGTTCGCACTGCCGGGCAGAAGGCGGCCAGTGAGATTGCGGGCGCTTTCCGTGAGCCGCAGCACCGCGCCGCGGAAGCGGGCGTCAGCGTGGACGTAGATCTCGGCGCCGCCCTCAACCCGGATGGACGAGATGCTGTCGTTGAGCTTGGCTCCGCCGGGAAAAGTCTGGCCGGAGAGATTGGCCACCGAGTCTCCCGGGTAAAGCACCAGGCGGTCGCCGCGGTATTCCGTGTCCTCATAGACGATGACGCGCGGACCGTGGTCGCGATCGGAGCCCTGGTCGTGGTGCCGGTCACGCGAGGAATTTTGGGCGGTCGCTGCCGTCACCAGCAGACCGCCGAAAATAAATAGCCTCCCAAGGTTCATGTGGGTGAGACGCTGGTTGGTCGGGACATATTCATTTTTCTACGCGTGTGCTGCTATGCTTGATCCATCTCTTCTTACTACTTGAACGGCAATTTCATGGTTTGGCTTGCCGCATCATCCATCGGGGCGGCGCCCCCTGCCAGTTTGGCCAGTTTATCCTCCAAATCTCCGGGGGCGTGAAAAACGTAGGCTCGGCCGGGGCGGGTGAAACCCAGCAGGCCGCGCTTCGCCAGGCCGAAAAGGTCGTCGCGCGCCGTCTGATGGGTGACGCCGTGGCTCCGCTGGTGGGCCCCTATCAGATACCTCGTGTGCCGTTCGCGAAGGGCATGCGCCAACAAGGCCTGTTGCCGGTGATTGAGGTTCTGTGTGCCGCGTAGACAATCGCTGGCCGCCCGGAGTTCGGCGTTTTTGCGTGCCAGATAATCGCGCAAGGATTTCACCGCCTCACGGATGACTTCCGCTTGGTGGAGGATGAAGTAGGTGAGATCGTTGTCGTCGGTCTCAGTGTGGAGGAACGCCTCCGCATAGCGCGCCGGCGCGCGCAGGAGGATTTCAGAGATCGAGATAAACTCAAAGAGCTGGTAGTCCTGCCGCAACATCGACCAATAAAAGAGTGCTCTCGCGGTGCGTCCGTTGCCGTCGACGAAGGGGTGGTCATAGGCGAGCCAGAAGTGAAGGATGATCGCGCGCAGGACGGGATGGACAAAGTAGTCAGGCTCATCCCCGTTCGCGAAACGGCACATCGCGTCCAGTCGCCCGGGCAGTTCGGCCGCTGGTGGGGGTTCATAAAAGATGTTACCCTCCATGTCCTCGACTCGGATGTTCTCGTCGGCGCGGCGAAAGCGGCCGGCGGCATCTGGTTCTTCCAGCGTTCCCTCGGTAACCCGGCGATGCAGCTCGAATACGATTTCCGGCGTTAGCTTTTCCGCGCGGTGATCGCGGATCCGCTGCATCGTGAGAAAATTATTCAGAATCATTCGCTCGCTCTTGTCCCGCGGCTGGCGCCCCGTGCGGAGCATCTCTTTGGCCACTGGGCGCGTGGTGGCCGCGCCTTCGAGCTGGCTGGAGGTGATCGCCTCCTCCATGAGCGTGTTTACTACATAGTGATCACGATTGGCCGAGGATTTTCCGTGGGCCTCTGGCAGGCCTAGTGCCAAGCCGAGCCCTCGATCTATCTGATGCAGCAATTCGGTGAGATTATTCGGCTGGGCAAAGACGAAGGGGTGGCTGGATTTATCATTCAATCCTATCCGCCGGTAGCCGCCGCTGCGAAAGAGCTTCAGGACATACCAGTATTCTTCGTGTGAGAACCCTTCCGGCGCCGCGCGCCTCCGGAGATCGTTCCAATGCTGGTAACGATCCTTCGCCATCCATTCCCGTTGATGCGAGTAGGCCTCCGTTCGTCGGGCTTCCGGAATCTGTTTGGCAAGAGATCGCCAGGTCGGTGGTCGTTGAGGGATTTTCACGGATTCAATAATCCTAATTTTGATTGAAATAGGATTTAGTTGGGGCTTCGCGTCAAATCCTAATTTTTACCAAAATAGGATTTAATTAGGATCTGCCTTTCCCCAAAGAAAAACGCGGTCTTTTGGACCGCGTTTTGTGATTTTGCCATCTCAGGCCTGCTGCTGCGGCCGGGTCGGCTCGGGCCAGTCCACGTGGAAGAACTTGCCGCGGGGCTGGTCGACGCGCTCGTAGGTGTGCGCGCCGAAGTAGTCGCGCTGCGCCTGGAGCAGGTTGGCCGGGAGGCGGGCCGAGCGGTAGCTGTCGTAGTAAGCGAGGGCCGAGAAGAACGTCGGGGCCGGCACGCCGCACTCGGCGGCGAGGGACACGACCTTGCGCCAGTTGGCCTGCGCCTTCTTCACCGTCTTGTTGAAATACGGGTCGAGGAGCAGGTTCGCGAGGTTCGGGTTCCGGGCGTAGGCCTCGGTGATCTTCTGCAGGAAGGCGGCGCGGATGATGCAGCCGCCGCGGAATATCTGCGCGATCTCGCCGAAGTTGAGCTTCCAGCCGTATTCCTGCTGGGCGGTGCGCATGAGCTGGAAGCCCTGCGCATAAGAGCAGATCTTCGAGCAGTAGAGCGCGTCGTGGATGGCCTGGATGAGCGCCTTCTTCGAGCCGCGGTATTTCTTGCCCGGACCCTTGAGGATTTTCGAGGCGGCGACGCGTTCGTCCTTGATGGCGGAAATGCAGCGCGCGAACACGGCCTCGGCGATCGTCGGGGCGGGGACGCCCATGTCGAGGGCGTTGGTCGAGGTCCACTTGCCCGTGCCCTTCTGGCCGGCGGTGTCGAGGACGACGTCGACGAAGGCCTTCTTCTTCGTGGCCGGGTCCTTCTGCTTGAGGATGTCGGCGGTGATCTCGATCAGGAAACTGTCGAGCGCGCCGGCGTTCCACTCGGAAAAGATCGCGCCCATCTCGGCGGGCTTGAGGCCGAGCAGGCCGGACATGAGGGCGTAGGCCTCGCAGATCATCTGCATGTCGCCATACTCGATGCCGTTGTGGACCATCTTGACGTAGTGGCCCGCGCCATTCTCGCCGATGTAGGTCGTGCAGGGCACGCCACCGGAAACGGGTTTGCCGGGCGTGGCGCCCATGATCGGCTTGCCGGTCTTGGCGTCGACCTTCGCGGCGACAGCCTTCCAGATCGGCTCAAGTTCCTTCCACGCGCCCAGCTCGCCACCCGGCATGAGGGACGGGCCGAAGCGCGCGCCTTCCTCGCCGCCGGACACGCCGGAGCCGATGAAGCGCAGGCCTTTTTCGCGCAGCGCCTTCTCGCGGCGGATGGTGTCCGTCCAGAGCGCGTTGCCGCCGTCGATGATGATGTCGCCCGGTTCAAACGCGGCGGCGAGGCCGTCGATCACGGCGTCGGTGGGTTTGCCGGCCTGGACCAGGATGATGGCCTTGCGGGGCTTGGACAGGGAGGCGGCGAATTCCTGGAGGGTCTTGGTGCCAACGACGCCACCCGGGGTGTGCGGGTTTTCGGCGACAAACTTGTCGGTCTTCTCGGTGGTGCGGTTGTAGACCGAAATCTGGAAGCCGTGGTCGGCGATGTTGAGGGAGAGATTCTGACCCATCACGGCGAGGCCGATGAGTCCGATGTCTGAGTGGGATTTGGCCATGGGAGTAGCCACAGGAGTAGCCTCCGGGCGCGCAAAGACCAACCTGTTTTTAGCGGCGAACCGTGTAATAACCCTGCCCGTTGCCCATCAGGGCTTGGCTGTCGTGCCCTGCTTGGCGTTATAAGCGCCGGCGCTCGGGAAGAAGGGCGCGATGCGATCCACAATCGGGGTCAGGAACTTCGGCTCGTTGCGGTTGTAGACCCAGGAGAAAAACACGACGGTGCCGACCACAAAAACGATGATGCTCGCGATGATCTTGTTCATCTTCATCACGCGGCGGAAAAGAAAAATCGTCAGGACAAAAACCCCGATCGCGGTGGCGATTTTCAACCAGATGGCCGGGGGCATCGTCTGGATCTTCTCCCAAGCGGTGATGGCGAACAAGGACATGTCCTACGGGTTAGCCTGAAAGCCCGGTGATACGAGCCCTTTTTGATCCCCCTTTGGGTTTAACTGCGGTTTGACCGCGGCTAGTGATACCGGCCGGCGAGGCCGAGATAATCCAGCTGCCAGGCTTCCTTCCAGATGCGGAAACGGCCCTCGGGCGTGATTTTGCCGTATTCCTCACGGTCGGCGTGGGGCAGGAGGTAGCCCAGCTCGGTGTTGATGATTTCCATCTGCTGCTGCTGCAGGTTGATGTCGTCGATCGGCTGGATGGCCCAAGCCTGGGCGGGGTCCCCCGCCTGGCGCACCCGCGCGTGATGCCGGGCCACCAGCCTGGCGAGGCTGCGGCACCAGGGATGGCGTTCCACGTGCCAGCTTTCCGGATAAAAACCGCCGAAGGGGATGTAGAGGTTGTCGGTGACTTGACGGCGACCGGCGGCGGTCAGGCTGGCCAGGCTGAAACAAACCGTCAGCGCCCCGTTTTCCTGCGGCACAAAGAGGATATGCAGCCGCAGGGTGTTATCTGGATTCTGGTAGACCGAGGTCCGGAGCCAGACTCCGCCGCCCAACTCGGCCTTGAGCGCCTGCACGGGGGAGAAACGGTTGTCGCGCAGCCAGTCGCGGATCTTGATCAGCCGTGGCTGGGTGGGCCACTCATCCCCGCCGGTGTTCACCACGTAGCGGGGAAACAGCGGCATCGGGCTGAGGCTGATGGCGCTGACTTTCAGCCAATTGAAACCGGACTCGAGCAGGAACCATAGCAGGAACACGGCCGCCGCCACCGTCCAGAACGGCCGGTCTATCCACCCGAGCTGCGCGTTGGTCTGCGCCGCGAACAACGCGAAGAGGATCCAGCGCAGCCAGCGGATCGGGATCGCCAGCACCGGCGAGGCCAGGCGGAGGTTGATGTAGAACAGCAGCAACAGCACGGCTGCCGCCGGGGAAAGAAACAGGAGGATGGTCTCCGGCATGGTCAGGGGCGGGGCGGGCGGGCCCGCGCCGGGCTCAGCTCAGCCGCACCGGCATGATGACGCACACGAAGCTCTCCAGCGTCTTGAAGACGCCGGGGCTGACCTCATCCTTCAACTCGAAGAACACCTCGTCCTTGGTGAGGGCGCGGAGCGGATCCATGACAAACTGGGGGTTGAACGCCACCTGCAGATCCGGCCCGCTGTAGGAAATCGCCATGGACTCGTGCGCCTCGCCGAAGTCGGGTGACGACGCGGTGATCTCCAGCAGGTTGGCGGTGAGCTTGATTTTGACGGAGTTGGATTTCTCGGAGGTGACCAGCGCGGCGCGATGCACGCATTGCAGGAACAGCTCCCGCTCCAGCTTGATGCGCTGGTGGGTCTCCTTGGGAATCACCTGCTGGTAATTCGGGTAGTTGCCCTCGACGACCTTGGAGAAGAGGTAGATGTTGTCCGTGAGGCCGCCGGCATCCTTGCCGGTGTCGATTTGGAAGGCGGCGTGGCGCTCATTGAAGGCGATTTTCAGCTTCTCGCCCTTGCCGAGGAGGCGGAGGAGTTCGGCCACGGTCTTCGCGGGCAGGATGATCGCGCCCGCGCTGGCGGCAGGCACCGTCATTTCCTTGCTGACCATGGCGAGGCGGCGGCCATCGGTGGCGACCAGCGCCAGTTTGCCGTCCTTGAAGTTGAAATAGACGCCGTTGAGGATGTAGCGGGTCTCATCCGTCGATTGGGCGTAGGAGACGTTGCCCAGCATCGTGGCCAGCTCGCCCTGTTCGAGGGTGTAAGCCTTGTCATCGCCGGCGGTCGGCAATTTGGGGAATTCCTCGGCGCCGATGCCCATGATGCGGAAGTTGGATCCACCCGAGGCGATCTTCACCTGATGGGTAGCATTGGCATCGAACGAGACATCCACATTCGGCAATTCCCGGACGATGGTGGCCAGGCGCTTGACCGGCAGGGTGACGGAGCCGCCTTCCTTGACCTCGGCCTTGATCTTGCAGCGGATCCCCAGGTCGAGATTGGTCGTGGTCAGCGAGATGTGGTCCTTCTCCGCCTCGATCAGTACATTGCTCAGGATGGGCATGGCCGCTTTGGAGCCGACGACGTTGAGGACCTGAGCCAGGCCGTTGCTGAAGTGGTCGCGGTTAATCTTGAATTTCATCGGGCGGGAAACGGGGTGGGTGCTTTTAACTAACAAAGGGTGATTAGAGAGAGATACAATAATGAAAAGTATCCGTATTATTATGGGGTCAGATTATGCCGATAACCCCGGGTTTCCCGAGTGAAACCAGACCGGCCGCCAAGTGTGAAGCCCGCCTGAATAACCGCGAATAAACACAGATTTATTCACCAGAAGAAGTTATTCGGAACTTCCGAGCTTCATCTTCACAACCTTTCGGCGCAGGGCCCGCATCTGGGCATGGCGCACGCCGCGCTGGTAGTGGGCGAAAAGCCCATAGCCGATGTAGCCCAGAAAGAGGAACACCAGCGCAACCTCGCGCATCTTCACCACCAAGGCGGCGACGATGACAACGAGCACAAAGGTGCGGAAACGCGTCTTCGTCTCCCAATTGACCTGCTTGAAGCTCGGGTAGCGGATGGTGCTGACCATGAGGAAGGCCACGAGGAGAAGCAGCAGCGGCAGCGCGACGGTGAGCTGGCGCAGCTCGCGGTCGGTCTGGGCCAGGTTGACGAGCAGGAGCACCAGCGAGGCGACGGTGCCGGCGGCGGCCGGGATGGGCAACCCGACGAAATCCTTGTGCGACTCCGCCTCGGCGCGATGGAGCAGGGGGTTGGTGATGACGTTGAACCGCGCCAGGCGCACCGCTCCACACAGCAAATAGACGAAGGCGATGAACCAGCCGAGCTCTCGAAACCACTGGTATTGCTCCCGCGGCGCGAGGATGAGGAAGAAAACCATCAGCGCCGGCGCCATGCCGAAGGAGACGACATCCGCGAGCGAATCAAATTCAGCCCCGAAGAGCGAGGTGCGCCCGCCCCACCGGGCGAGGCGGCCATCCAGCGAGTCAAACACGACGGCGAGCAGGATGAACCAGACGGCCTGGGTATAGAGCTCGAGGGCTGTCGAGCCGCCGCCCGGGTGCATCAGGGCGTATTCGCGCGCATACTCGCCCGCATCGGTCAGCAGCCGCGCCTGGATGCACTTAATGACGGCGACGAAGCCGCAGAAAAGGTTTCCCGCCGTCATCAGGTTCGGCAGGAAATAGATCCGGCTCGCCGTGGTGACGTTGTAGGGGTTGTCGCGCTGCTCGAGGTCGGGCATGTCGGCGGGCGGGTTTACTTCGTGAGGCTTTCGAGGTATTTCCAGAACTTGGAATCCTGCTCGAAGAGCTGCTTTTCGCTGACCGGCAGCTTCATCCGGAAAAGGGCGTCCTCCAGCGAGGCCTTGTGCAGGATGTAGTGGGTGTGGAGCGTCTCCCCCTGCACCTCGAAGTAGAAGCGGAAATCGCCGGCCCGCAGCCGGTAGAAGTCCTTGCCGCCGCGGTGGAACTTGCCCAGCGGCTCGCGCGGGTGGGCGAGGTCGGCCGGCCGGATCTGGCTGATCGGCTCGATGGCGTCCAACTGCGCCAGTTTATCGAGCCGGTTCAGCTCGCGCATGCTTTGTTCGGAGAAAGTGACCTGATACATGGTGGTGGGCGGAGCCGTAACCGTGGAGGGGTCGGCGCGTCTTGTCTAGGCAACGTCACCCCTATATCCCTGCCCGCATGAAAACCAGCTCTGTTTCGCTCGCCCTGTTGACGGCGACCCTGCTCGCGGCCCCCGCGCCGGCCCAGACCGAAATGACCGCACCCGATTCTCCGCCGGCCGCCAGCGAGAGGGTGAAAACCCGGCACCAGGAGATCATCAAGCGCTTCGATAAAAACGGCGACGGCCGGCTCGATGACGAGGAGAAAGCCGCCGCCCATGCGGCGATGCGCCGGGAAGACGGCGGCGGTGACGGCATGCGGCGCAAGCAGCTCCTCAAGCGCTTTGATAAAGACGGTGATGGGCGGCTCAACGAGGCCGAGCGGGCGGAAGCGGAAAAGGCCCGCGCGCTGCTCGAAAAGAATGGTGGCACCGGCAAATTCCGCGAGCAGGCGATCAAGCGTTTCGACAAGGACGGTGACGGCCGGCTCAACGAGGCCGAGCAGGCGGCGGCGGATAAATTTCGCGCCGACCAGGTGAAGAAATTCGACGCCGATGGCGACGGCCAGTTGAACGACGCCGAAAAAGCCGCCGCGCTCAAAGACTTCCTGGCCGACCAGCCGGCCGGCAAGCGGAAGAAGGGCAAGTAAGGTGCCGCCACCGCTGCGGGAGCGAGCTTGCCCGCGACAGGGAGCGCGCTAAAACAGCGTCATTAAAACCACCCCGACCGTCACTCTCGCGGATATCCGCGCCGCCCGCCGCCGCATCGCCAGGGGCGTGATTGTATCGCCCTGCCCGGAGTCCATCCCCCTGTCCGAGATCACCGGCGCCCGAGTCTACTGCAAACTCGATAACTTCCAGCGCACCGGCTCGTTCAAGGAGCGCGGCGCCCGCAATGCGCTCCTCCAGTTGGAGCGCGCCCAGAAAAAGCGCGGGGTCATCGCGGCCTCCGCCGGCAACCACGCGCTCGGCCTCGCCTATCACGGCAAGCTGCTCGGCGTCCCGGTGACGGTCGTCATGCCGGACTACGCGCCGCTGATCAAGGTCAGCACCTGCCGGCGGCTCGGCGCCCGCGTCATCGTGGCCGGGCAGGATTTCGCCGAGGCCCGCGCCCACGCCGACACCCTGGTGGACCGCGAGGGCCTGGCCTACATCCACGGCTTCGACGATCCCGCCATCATCGCTGGGCAGGGCACGATGGCCCTCGAAATTTTCGAGCAGGTGCCCGACGCCGACGCGATCGTCTGCCCCATCGGCGGGGCCGGGCTCATCGCGGGCCTCGCCCTCGCGGCCAAGGCGCTCAAGCCGCGCCTGAAAATCATCGGCGTCGAGTCGGTGGCCACCGCCAGCTTCACCGCCGCGCTCAAGGCCCGGCGCCCCGTCTCCATCCCGCGCCGCGCCACGCTGGCGGACGGCCTCGCCGTGCTCAAGGTCGGCGGCAACGCCTTTGAGTTGGCGCGCACCCGGGTGGACCAGGTGGTGCGCGTGTCCGAGGACTGGATCGCCCTCGCCATCCTCCGCATGGTCGAGCTGGAGAAGACGGTCGTCGAGGGGGCCGCCGCCGCGCCACTGGCCGCGCTGATGGCCGGCCTGCTGCCCGGCCTGCGCGGCAAGAAGGTCGTGCTCACCGTCTGCGGCGGCAACATCGACCCCGCCATCCTCAGCCGGGTCATCGAGAAAGGCCTCGTGCACGATGGCCGCCTCACGCGCTTCACCGCCGTCATCAGCGACCGTCCGGGCGGCCTGGCCGAGCTGACGCGCGTCGTGGCGGCGAGCGGTGCCAGCATCAAGGACATCGAGCACGACCGCGCCTTCAGCGGCCCGGATGTGTCGGCCGTGAACGCCGTCTGCACGGTCGAGACCCGCGACCACGCACACATCCGCACCCTGCACCGCGCGCTCCGGCAGCACGGTTTCCCGGTGCTGGTAGCGGGCTGACGCCGTTCAGGATTTTTTCCCGAACGCCGGATCCACCTTCAGGAACGCCGTCGCCGCGAACGAGGGGAGTGTCGCCACGCAGACCCAGAGAAAAAACAGCGGGTAGCCGAGGTGGTCCTGGATCCAGCCGGCCGCCATGCCGGGCAGCATCATCCCCAGCGCCATGAACCCCGTGCAGAGCGCGTAGTGCGCCGTCTTGTGCTCCCCGTCGGCGACCAGCATCATGTAAACCATGTAGGCGGTGAACCCGAAGCCGTAGCCGAATTGCTCCACCGCCAGCGCGGCGCCGATCACGCCCAGGTGCGCCGGTTGCGCCGCCGCGAGGTAGAGGAACACCGCGATGGGCGCGTGCATGGTGATGATCATCGGCCACAACAGGCGCTTGAGGCCGAACCGCGAGATCACGTAGCCGCCCGCCAGCCCGCCGAGCGTCAGCGCGATAATGCCGATAGTGCCGTAGACCAGGCCCACCTGCTGCGTCGTCAGCCCCAGACCGCCCACCGCGCGTTCGTCGAGCAGGAAGGGCGTCACCAGCTTGAGCAACTGGGCCTCCGCGAGCCGGTAGACGAGCAGGTAGGTCAGGATCAACCCAATGCCCTTTTTGCGGAAAAAGGCGGCGAACACCTCGACATAACCCGTGGTGAAAGCCGCCCCGCGCGGCGCGGGCCCGTCGCTGGCGGGCCGGGGCAGCGCGGCCAGGTGATACAGCGCGGCCAGCAGGAAGAACCCCGCAAGCACCACAAACACCCAGGTCCAGGCCCGGGCGACATCCCCGGTGAGTTCCTGCAGCGTGCCGGCCAGATAGACCAAGCCGCCCTGGCCCGCGATCATCGCCAGCCGGTAGAAGGTGCTGCGCACGCCGACGAACGCGGCCTGTTGGTGCGCCGGCTGGGCCAGCAGGTAGAAACCGTCGGCGGCGATGTCGTGCGTCGCCGAGCTGAAGGCCATCAGCCACAGCACCGCCAGCGAGTAGCGGAAAAAATCGGGCCCTGGCAGGGTCAGCGCGATCAGCGCCAGCGCGGCACCGAGGACGAATTGCAGGCTGACGATCCACCACCGCTTCGTGCGGAACAGGTCCACCAGCGGCGACCACAGCGGCTTGATGACCCACGGCAGGTAGAGCCAGCTCGTGTAGAGCGCGATGTCGGTGTTCGAGACCTTGAGGTTCTTATACATGACGACCGAGAGCGTCATCACGACCACGTAGGGAATGCCCTGGGCGAAATAGAGCGTGGGAATCCAGCGCCAGGGGTGCGACGGAGGGGAGGACGGGCTGGCCATGGCGTGGCGGACAACGTGGAGGTCCGTCGCGCGCGGCGCAATGGCGGAGAAGCCGCCGCTCCCGCCCTCAACGGGCGCCCGGCGCCGCCACCGGCGAATCCGCCGTGCTGGCGGGCAGGGGCGCGGGATCAAGGAGCGCAACCAGCACTCCGAGGGCGATGATGGCCGCGAGATACTTGAAATAGGGATCTTGTTTCATGTCGCCCGAGACGGGGGC
>DAORVZ010000012.1:0-12921 GCA_035434005.1 Lacunisphaera sp. | reverse complement strand
CCAGAGCCGGTCCCCATCAACTTATCTGGCCTTCAATTGCATGATCCCGGCTTAGGACTGGGTGGGTTTTGACCGGCGCCAGCGGCGGTGGGCGAAGAAGGCCAGCCCAGCGCCGACGAGGAGCGCGCCGTAGGTCGACGGCTCGGGCACGGGGGTGACCTGGTCGTCGTAGCCCTGCCACTTGGTGTCGTTGCCGGTGAAGCCGGTGAAGACGATCTGGTTCATCGGCGCGGAGCCGGTGGTGTCGGGCACGGCGCCAGTCCAGTTCTGCGTGAAGAAATAATCCGTGGCGTTCTGCCAGTTGAGGATCGTCAGGGTGACGCCGGCGCTGATGTTCAGGCTGGCCAAGTTCAGGCTGCTGGCGGTGCCGGCGAAATCGATGATGGAGTTGCCGGTGATGTTGAGGGCGCCGATTGTCAGGTCGGCGTCTGAGAGGCGCAGTGTGCCGGCGCTGAGGGTGACGGGGCCGGTGAAGGCGTTGTCCACGTCGAACTGGAGCGTGCCGCCGGCGAGGTTGAGGGGGCCGCCGAAGGTGAGGTCGCTGGCGATCGTGAGCGTGCCGGCGCCGGTCTTGGTGAAGCTGCCCGTGCCGTCGATGTTGCCGGCGAAGGTGGTGCTGGTGCCGTCGCCGCCGGCCGTGAGCGAGCCGGCCCCGAGGAGCACGTCGCCCGCGCCGGCGAGCGAGCCGATGGTCTCGGTCTGGCCGTTGACGTTGAAGGTGGCGCCGCTGGCGACGGTGACGGCGGATGTGTTGGCGATGCGCTCGTTGCCCGTGAGGAGCAGGGTGCCCGCGCTGATGGTGGTGGCGCCGGTGTAGGTGTTGGCACCGGCGAGCGTGAGGGTGCCGGCGCCGTCCTTGGTGAGTCCGCCGGTGCCGGCGATGACCGCGCTTTGCGTGACATTGCCGACGCCGCCAACCGTGAGGGTGTTGGCGCCGAGGGTGAGGTTACCGGCGAGGGTGAGGGTGCCGGCGTCGGAGTTGACGCGGCTGTCGCTGGCGACGGTGATCGCGCCGGTGAGGGTGTTGTTGCCGGTGAAATTCTCGAGGGCACCGTTCTGCGAGGTGCCGGTGCCGTTGAGGGTGACGGCGTTGGCGAGGCTGATGCCGCCTTGTATCTGCAGGTTGCCGCCGGTGGACACCGTGACGGCACCGGAGCCGAGCACGGTGTTGGTGCCGCTGAGGTTGAGGGTGCCGCTGGCGACGGTGGTCGTGCCGCTGTAACCGCTGCCGTCGCCGGAGAGGTAGACCTTGCCGGTGCCGGTGACGGTGAGGCTGCTGGCGCCGGTGCCGGTGAGGGTGCCGGCGTAGTTGGAGTTGGTGTTGTTGGGGCCGGTGAGGGTGAGCGCGCCGGCGCCGAGGGCGGTGGTGGCGGTGGCGCTGGTGCTGTTGAGCTGGCCGAGGGTCTCGCTCTGGCCGTTGAGGTTGAGGGTGCCGGTGCCGTTGAGGGTGACGGTGCTGGTGTCGGCGATCTGGTTGGAGGCGTCGAGACGGACGGTGCCGGCGTTGACCGTGAGGTTGCCGGCGAGGGCGGTGGTGCCGGCGGTCTTGGCGAGGGCGAGGGTGCCGCCGTTGACGGTGGTGGCGCCGGTGTAGGTGTTGGCGGTGGCGCCGCCGTTGAAGGTGACGGTGCCGGTGCCGTCGAGGGTGACGCCGCCGGTGCCGGTCGTGAGGCGGGCCACAGCGATGTCGCCCGCGCCGGCCAGGGTGGTGCTGGTGTTGGTGCCGGTGAGGTTGCCGGTGAGGTTGAGCGTGGTGCCGGTGTCGGCGGCGATGGTGGTGGCACCGGTCTGGGTGATGGTGCCGGACAGGGTGTTGGTGCCGCTGACGTTGCGAATGGCGCCGTTGCCGCCGACGCCGGCGCCGGCGACCGTGAGGGCGTTGGTCGGGCTGATGCCGCCGGCGAGTTCGAGGGTGGCGCCGCCGGAGACCGTGGTGGTGCCGGTGCCGAGGGCGCTGCTGTGCGCGGCCTGGAGCGTGCCGTTGTTGACGAAGATGTCGCCAGTCAGGTTGGCGTTGTTGCCTGAGAGGATGAGTTTGCCGGTGCCGGTGCCGTCCTTGATCAGGTTGTCCGAGCTGTGGATGGCGGAGGCGATGGTGAGGTTGCCGGCGGCGGTGATGTCGGCCACGGTGTTGGCGCCGAGCGCGAGGCGGGCGATGGAGATGGTCTGGTTGCTGGCGCTTTGCTGCTGGATATAGGGTATGACGCCGTCGAGGGTCAGGGTGCGGGTGGCACTGCCGCTGCCGGTGATGTTATAGTTCACGGTGGCGCCGGCGCCGAAGCGGATGCCGGCGATGGTGTCGTTGGACGTCATGTTGGCGTTGGTCCGGCCGACGCCGAGGTCGTCGAACAGCGCGACCTGGGTGGTGGAGGGTTCGCCGGAGGTGGTCCAGTTGTTGTTGGTGCTCCAGGTGCTGCTGCTGCTGCCGTCCCACTCCTTCTCGACGGCCTGGTCGGGCCGGAGGAGGTAGCGGGTGCCGCCGTAGAGGCTGGCGGTGCCGTTGTATTCCGCGACGCCGTAACCCGAGAAATAGATGCTGCTGACCGTCTGGCTGTTGACGGTGGTGGCGAGGTTATCCACGCCGTTCTCCCAGTTGTTGATGACCAGGATGCCGCTGGGCGGGCCTGTGAAGGTGTCGAAGAGCAGCGTGTTGGCGCCGCTGCTGGCACCGTAGTTGATGGTCGCGCCGTCGGTGGCGGTGAGGTTGTTGATGCGCTCGGAATGGCCGTTGAGATCGAAGGTGCCGGAGCCGCCGAGGGTCAGGTCGGCGGAGTCGGCGAGCCGGTCGCTGGCGCCGAGCCGCAGCGTGCCGGCGTCGACGGTGGTGGTGCCGGTGTAGGTGCTGGCCCCGGAGAGCACGAGGGTGCCGGAGCCGGTCTTGGTGAGGTTGCCGCCGGAGGAGCCGCCGCCGTCGGCGATGACGCCGGAGAGGGTGCTGGTGCCGCTGTCCACCTGCGTGGTGAGGGTCTGCGCGGTGACGGTGCTGGAGAGGTTGACCGCGCCGGAGTGGGTGGCATTGGCCAGGGTCAGGGTGTGGCTGCCGGTCTGCGTGAGCGTGCCGGTGGTGGTGAGGCCGCCGAGCCCGGCATCGCCGGTGAGCGCCAGGGTGTTGGCGAGGGTGCTGCCGTTGGTGGAGGCGAGCGTGCCGCCGGCGATGGTGACGGCGCCGGAGCCAAGGGCGGTGGCGTGGTTGGCGTTGAGGGTGCCGTAGTTCAGCGTGGTGCCGCCGGAGTAGGTGTTGGCGCCCGAGAGCGTGACAGTGCCGCTGTCGTTCTTGGTTACGGCGCCGGTGTCGGAGATGACGCCGGTGAGCGTGGTGGCGGGGCCGGCGCCGTCGAGCGTGAGGGCGTGGCCGTTGGTGTCGAGGGTGCCGGTGAGCGTCAGTGCGCCGGTGGAGTTGTTGCGGATGTGGATGGCGTTGCCGAGGGAGAGGGCGGAGTTGATCGTGGTGGCGGAGGCGCCGTGGGTCTGGGAGACGGCGATGCCGGAGAAGCTGGGGACGCCCTGATCGTCGAAGACGAGGGTCTGGTTGTTCAGCGTGTAGGCGTGCGGGCTGTCGAAGGAGAGGGAGCGGACGGTGCGGTTGACGCCGAGGTCGATGGCCTGGGCGCCGGTGATGTGGGTGTTGTCGAAGAGGATGTCGGCGCCGACGGCGGGCACGATGGTCGGATCCCAGTTGTTGTTGCTCGCCCAGAGGCCGTCGCCAGCGCCGCCGGACCAGAGGTTGGCGGTAAGAGTCGAGACGTTGAGGTTGCGCACGTCGTGGAAGTTGGTCGAGGCGCCGGTGCCGGAGGAGAAGCCGAACTTGAGCGTGTCGGGCCGGGCGTAGCCGGAGAGATCCATCTGCAGCACGGTCTGCGGCGAGGCGCTGCCCTCCTGCGCGAGGGTCACGGTCAGCTGGTTGGTGGCGGTGATCAGCAGCTGCACGGTGTTGGTCTGCGCGGGCCGCGTGGCGGAATCGATGGAGAGCGGGAGCGTGCCGCTGCCGCCGAGGTAGGCATAGCCGTTGAGGCCGCTGCCGGGGCCGCGCACGGCGATGGCGTCGGGGGTGAACCCGGTGCCACCGACGCGCCCCTCGGTGCCGTTGGAGAAGTTGCCGAATTCGTCGAGGGCGATGCCGAGGTAGCCGCCGGCCAGGCCGTTCTGGTCGGAGCCGCCGCCGCCGGCAACGGTCTTTTGCGCGTAGCCGAGAGAGCCGCCGTGGGCGCCGACGCCGAAAGTGCTGGTGCCGTCGAAGAGGAAGAACGCGATGCCGTCGGCGCCGGTGCCGCCGTAGGACTCGTAGTCGAACTTCGCGAAGATGGTGGCGTTGGCCGCCGTGAACGCCGTGTTGTAGTAGGCGCTGGTGGCCTGGTTGGTGTTGGGCGTGGTGAGCCGCAGCCAGCCGTCGCCCGCCGTGTTGCCGTCAGGCCCGGCGGTGCCGGAGGTGAGCGTGGGGGTGTAGCCTGTGCCGGCAAAGACCCAGCCCGGGGCCGTCGCATTCTTGAAGGTCTCCGTGATCACCTGGGCCCGGCCCGGATCCGCCATGGCGAGCAATCCCGTGCCAATCGCCAGGCCGCGCCCGACTGTGCGATTGAACAAGGATTGAGACCGGGCACCCATTGCGGGCCCAATCTCCCTCCGCCGAGGTCAAATGGCAAGAAATCATGGGTAATAATACCCACGAACATTGGGCGATAACCTCTTCATGAACCCGTTACCCCGGAGCTACATGTGGCAGATGAGGCAGACAGGGTGAGACAGACGGTGTCACGCTTTGCAGTGTGTGGTTGATGACTGCGGAGATCGGTCTTGGCTGCGGGGTATGGCGCGACCGTTGGCCCAACCTGACCCCGCGCTCAGTCAGCAGCTGCCAGCCTACAAACTACAAAGCGTGATTCTCGCGCTGGGGCGCGGTCTTGCGTGGAAGAAACGGGGTTGCCCCGAGACGGGGACGGGTTGGCCTGACCATGTCTGTCTTCGTCTGTCTGTCTGTCTTTTTTTGTCTGTCTTGTCTCCTATCTGTCTCCCTCGCGGGCGGGGTCGCCCGCGCTTCAGTTCGAGCTGAACCCACTCCAGTCCGAGTTGGACCCGCCCCAGTCCGAGTTGGAGCCACGGCGACCTCGCCGTGGAATTTCCGATCCAAGCCGGAGCAAATTTCGGGGCATTGGACGCGCAGGGAATAATAATGGCGCCTGGCCTTGAGGCCAGGCGCCGGGGATTTGTTTCTCGCAATCTTGGAGCAGGCTACATGCGGCAGAAGCGGTGATGCCGCTCAGATCACATGCGGCAGATGAGGAGTTCGCGCTCGAACATCAGCTCCTTGGGGAGCGAGGCGTGCAGGTCGAGGAAGAGTTCCTCGTGGCCGAGCACCTCGGCGCGCCAGGCCGCCTTGTCGAAGGCTTGCAGCGCCTCGAATTTCGCCTCGGGGAAATCCAGGCCGGCCCAATCGAGGTCGCGGTAGCGCGGCACCCAGCCGATGGGAGTCTCCTTGGCGCGGCCGCCGCCGCGCACGCGCTCGACGACCCATTTGAGCACGCGCATGTTCTCCGAGAAGCCGGGCCAGATGAACTTCCCGTCCTGGTCCTTGCGGAACCAGTTCACGTGGAAGATGCGCGGGGTCTCGCTGAGCTTGCGCTGCATGTTGATCCAGTGGCGGAAGTAGTCGCCCATGTTGTAGCCGCAGAAGGGCAACATGGCCATCGGGTCGCGCCGGACCTTGCCGATGGTGCCGGCGGCGGCGGCCGTCATCTCCGAGCCCATGGTGGCGCCGGTGTAGACGCCGCTCGACCAGTTGAAGGCCTGGTAAACCAGCGGCATCGTGGTGGCGCGGCGGCCGCCGAAGATGATGGCATGGATCGGCACGCCCTCGGGATTTTCCCAGTCCTGATCCATCGTCGGGCACTGCTTGGCCGGGGCGGTGAAGCGGGCGTTGGGGTGCGCGGCCTTGGCGCCGGTGGCCTTGGCGATCTCGGGCGTCCAGATCTTGCCCTGCCAATCGACGGCCTGCGCGGGCGGTTGCTCGGTCATGCCCTCCCACCAGACGCCGCCCTCGGGGGTCAGCGCAACGTTGGTGAAGATGGTGTTCTTCGCCAGCGCCTTCATGGCGTTGGGATTGGTGTGGTTGCCGGTGCCGGGGGCGACGCCGAAGAAGCCGGCCTCGGGATTGATGGCGCGCAGGCGGCCGTGGGCGTCGGGCTTGATCCAGGCGATGTCGTCGCCGACGGTCCACACCTTCCAGCCCTTCTTGGCGAAGGAGGGCGGCGGGATCATCATGGCGAAGTTGGTCTTGCCGCAGGCGGAGGGGAAGGCGGCGGCGACATAGGTCTTCTTGCCCTGCGGATTCTCGACGCCGAGGATGAGCATGTGCTCGGCCATCCAGCCCTCGTCGCGGGCCATGGCGGAGGCGATGCGCAGGGCGAAGCATTTCTTGCCGAGGAGGGCGTTGCCGCCGTAACCGGAGCCGTAGGACCAGATCTCGCGGGTCTCGGGGAAGTGAACGATATACTTCTCCTTGTTGCAGGGCCAGGCGACGTCCTTCTGGCCCGGCTTGAGCGGGGCGCCGACGGAGTGCACGCAGGGGACGACGCGCTTGTGATCCTTGTCGATGAGCGCGAAGACGGGTTTGCCGATGCGCGCCATGATGCGCATGTTGGCCACCGCGTAGGGCGAGTCGGTGAGCTGCACGCCGATCTGCGCCATGGGCGAGGCGAGCGGGCCCATGCTGAACGGCAGCACATACATCGTGCGGCCCTTCATGCAGCCGGCGAAGAGCCCGCGCAGGGTCTTGCGCATCTCGAAGGGGTTGACCCAGTTGTTGGTCGGGCCGGCGGCCTCCTTGGAGAGCGAGCAGATGAAGGTGCGGTCCTCAACCCGCGCCACGTCGCTGGCGTCGGAGCGAGCGAGGTGGCAGCCCGGCCATTTCTTCTGGTTGAGCTTGATGAGGGTGCCACCCTTGACCATCGCCGCGCACAAGGCGTCGTATTCCCGCTGCGAGCCGTCCACCCAGTGGATCGCGGCCGGCTGGCAGAGATCCGCCATCTTCTTCACCCAGCGCAGCAGGTGGACGTTTTTGCTCAGGGGCTTGGCGTTGATTTTCATGGGCCAAGACTGGGGGAAGCTGCGGGGTGAGTAAACGTGAAAGCTCGGATCGCGCGGCCGAATAAGCAGGTTGCCCAGACCTGATTAGGCCAGCGTTTTTTGCCGCTCGCGTGCCCAAATGCCGCCGTCATCCTGTCCCCGTGACCAAGCTCTGCATTTTTGCCGGGACGACGGTTTTTGGCATCGGGGGCAGCCTGCTCGCCGGCGCTTTCGGCCTGGATACTTTTTCGCTGGGCGCGTTCCTGCTCAGCGGCGTCGGCAGCATCATCGGCGTCTACGTCGGCTGGAAGGTGGCGCAGCACTACCGCTAGGCCCTGCCGCCGAGCCGGCGGCGGGCGAGGTTCACGATTCCCGGGCGGCGTAAACAAAACCCTTGGGCAGGCCGGCGTCGGCGAGGTGGCCGTAGAGCGGCTCGCCGGGCAGCGCCGCCGCGAGCACCGCGCGCGCGGCGAGAAGTTGGTCCAAATTGATGCCGGTGCGCAGCCCCATCGACTCGAGCAGGAACACGAGGTCCTCGGTCACGATGTTGCCCGTCGCGCCGGGCGCGCAGGGGCAGCCGCCGAGACCGGCGAGGGAGGCATCGAGCGCGGTGACGCCGGCTTCCAGCGCGGCGAGGGCGTTGGCGAGCCCCTGCCCGCGCGTGTTGTGGAAATGGCCGGCACCGAGCCGAGGGCCGAGCTCGCGGCGCACGCGCGCGGTGAGCCGCTTCACCTGCACCGGGTTGGCGTAGCCGACGGTGTCGGCGAGGTGCACCGCGTCGGCGCCGCCGGCGGCCAGTTGCACGGCGAGTCCGACCACCCGGTCCTCGCTGATCGGGCCGGCCAGGGAACAGCCGAAGGAGGTCGAGAGCGCGATGCCCACGACGGGGCGCGGGCCGGGCGGCAGGGCGTCGCGCCAGGCGCAGATGCGCCGCGCCTCCGCCACGGCCTGCTCCGTCGTCATCCGCACATTGGCGAGGCTGTGCTCGTTCGAGGCCGAGACCGGGATGACGAGCTCCGCCGCGCCCGCCGCGTGCGCGTCGCGCGCGCCGCGCAGGTTCGGCGCGAGGGCGGCGACGGTCAGGCCCGGCAGCGCGCGGGCGCTCCGCACGACGGCGGCGGCATCGGCCATCTGGGGCAGCAGTTTCGCCGGGACAAAGGAGCCGACCTCGATGGTGCGCAGGCCGCTCGCCGCCAGCGCCGCGACCCAACGGCTTTTCGCCTCGGTGGGCATCGTCCGCGCGATGGACTGGAGGCCGTCGCGCGGGCCGACTTCGCGCACCCGCACGTCGGGCTCGGGTGTCGCGGGGATGACGGGCGGGGGAGGCATGGCGGCGTGGCCCGTTACCTACGCCCGCGCCGGCAGTGAGCCAAGATAGTTTTCCGCGCCGGGCTCAGTAACCGGCCGCGGCGTTGGTGCGGCGCGGGTCAGCGTAGCCCAGGTAGCCGCCGCCGGGCAGCACCTCGATGGCGTTGATGCCGCCGAAAGTCCGGCCGGTGCCGGCGGCCTCGCTCAGCTCCACTTTCCAACCGAGCCGCCGCAGCTCCGCGGCGTCGGCGGCCGGGAGCGAGCGCTCCGCCTCGAGCGATTCCTCGTCGTCTTTCCGCCAGTTGCGGTCGAAATGCACGCGGGTGTCGCCGATGGCCTCGGCCAGCGGCCGGTCGAGCGCGAGCCGGTCGAGCAGGGCCTGCAACAGTGCGGTCGGTATGCGAGAGGCGCCGGGGATGCCGATGGCCAGGACGGGCCGGCCGGCGCGGAGGACGAGCGTGGGCGCGATGGTGCTGCGCGGCCGCTTGCCGGGCGCGACGTAGTTGAGGCTGCCGGGATCGTGGAAGGCGAAGTTGCTCATCGAGTCGTTGAGCACCACGCCGGTGCCCGGCGGCACGACGCCCGCGCCGAAGTGCAGGCTCAGCGACTGGGTGGCGCAGACGATGTTGCCGGCGGCATCAGCCACGGCGAAATGCGTGGTCGCGGCCGCGAGCGCCGCGCTGGCGCCGCTGTCGTCGGTCCACGCCACGCGGCGGGCCGGCGGTTCGGCCAGCCGGGCTTTGGCGCGGAGCGCGCGGATGGAGTCGGGCGCGACCAGCTTCTCATAGTTGAAGAGTGCCTCGGGCGCGTCGGCGATGCCGGCTTGCACCAGCGGCTGCACCTCGCGCCAGACGCGGCCGACCTTGTCGAGGTTGGCCGGCGAGCGGAGCGGCCCGACGAAGGGCTCGTCCTCGAGGACCTTCATGATGGTGAGGAACAGCGGCGCGCCGCTGGTCGGCGGCGGCCCGGCCAGCAGGTGATAGCCGCGAAAGTCGAGGCCGATGGGATCGACGAGCCGGGCTTCGTAATGCGCGAGGTCCCCGAGCGTGAGGCTGCCGCCGCCCGCTTGCGCGGCGGCGACGAGGGCGGCGGCGACGGGCCCCCGGTAGAAGCCGTCGCGCCCGTGCCGGGCGAGCAGGTCGAGGGTGCGGGCGAGGTCGGGGTTGGCGAGCCGCGTGCCGACGGCGGGCAGGCGGCCGTCGGGCAGGTAGAGCCGGGCGATCTCGGCGTCGCCGCGCCGGAGTTTCTTTTCCTGCTCGGCAAAAAACTCCCGCGACTTGGGCAGGATGGCGAAGCCCTCGCGGGCCAACCGGAGGGCCGGGGCCACATCATCGGCCCAGGGCAGCCGGCCCCACTTCTCATGCGCGGCCCACAGCCCGGCCGCCAGACCGGGCACGCAGACCGAGCCGTAGCCATAGCTGCGATCCTCCTCCGGCCGCCGGAGGTAGGCGGCCACGTCGAGCGAGCCGGCCGCGTCCATCGCGTCCACCGCGTGGGTTTTGCCGGTGGCGGCTTCATAATAGAGCAGCATGAGCTTGCCGCCGAGCCCGGAGCCGTAGGGCTCGGCCACGCCCAGCGCGAGGGAGACGGCGACGGCGGCGTCGATGGCATTGCCGCCGGCGCGGAGCGTCGCCAACCCCGCCTGCGCCGCCTCCGGGTGGCCGGCCACGACCATGCCGTGCGCCCCGAAGACGGGCGTGACGGGCACGGGCAGCGCCGCCGTCGCGGTGAGCCAAAGAAGCGTGAACAGCAGGCCGAGGGCGGACGGGCGCGGGTTGATCATGGGGAAATGCTCAGTCGCGCAGCACCTGCCGGGCTTCCGGCGTGGCGGGGTCGAAGGCGCCGTCCCACTTGGCGATGACGAGGGTGGCGACGGTGTTGCCGATGAAGTTGGTGATGGCGCGCGCCTCGGACATGAAGCGATCCACGCCGAGGATGAGGGCCATGCCCGCGACGGGCACCTTGCCCGTGGCCGCCAGGGTGGCCGCCAGCACGATGAAGCCGCTGCCGGTGACGCCGGCCGCGCCCTTCGAGGTGAGCAGCAGCACGACCAGCAGCCCGATCTGGCCGCCGAGGGACAGGGCGGTGTCCGTCGCCTGGGCGATGAACAGCGCGGCCATCGTCAGGTAGATGCAGGTGCCGTCGAGGTTGAAGGAGTAGCCGGTGGGCACCACCAGGCCGACCACCGAGGTCGCGCAGCCGGCGCGCTCCATCTTGTTCATCAGGCCCGGCAAGGCGGCCTCGGAGGAGGAGGTCCCGACGACGATGAGCAGCTCCTCGCGGACAAAGCGGAGGATCTTCCAGAGGCTGAACCCGCCGAGCCGGGCGATGCCCCCGAGCACGACCACGATGAACACGGCGCAGGTGAGGTAGACGCAGACCATCAACTGGGCGAGCGAGGCCAGCGAGCCGAGCCCATACTTGCCGACGGTGAAGGCCATGGCGCCGAACGCGGCGACGGGCGCCAGCCGCGTGACGAGGGAAACGATGCTGAAGAACATGCGCGCCACCTCGTGCAGCAGGTTGGTGATCGGGCGGGCCTGCTCCCCGAGCCGGGCCAGGGCAAAGCCCGAGAGCAGGGCGAGCACGAGCACGGGCAGGATCTCACCGTCCACAAAGGCGCCGACGAAGGTGTGGGGGATGAGGTGCAGCAGCCAGTCCACCGTGCTGAGCTGGGCGGCCGCCTTGGTGTAGCTGGCGACGGAGCCGGCATCGAGCGTGGCCACGTTGGCGTGGAGCCCGGCGCCGGGCTGGAAGAGGTTGGCCACGACCAGCCCGATGATGAGCGCGAGGGTCGTGACCACCTCGAAGTAGAACAGCGCTTTCGCCCCCACGCGGCCGACCTTCTTCATGTCGCCCATGCCGGCGATCCCGGCCACCACGGTGGCGAAGATGATCGGCGCGATCAGCATCTTGATCAGCTTGATGAAGCCGTCCCCCAGCGGCTTGAGCGGCACCGCCCAATCGGGATGGAAGGCGCCCAGCAGCACGCCGAGCACGATGGCCACGAGCACCTGCACGTAGAGGGAGCGGAGGTATTTCATGGGGCGGTGGCGGGGGCGCGATGCCCATCCCGGTTGATCACGATGAACGCGGGGAAGAATCCCGCCGCAGACGCGCCGGCGGGCGCGGGGCGGGATCCTGCGTCCGGCGCGGGCTGACCGGAGAGGGACATGGGTGGGTGGAGCCGGCGCCTCAGAGCTTCTTGGTGAGTTGCACGGACCAGGAACGGCCACGCGCCATCTGGTTGTAGATCGAGGGGTCGTAGCCGCGCGAGTCGCTAGAGAGCGGCGGGATGGCGTTGAAGAGGTTGACCATGCCCAGGCGGACGGTCGTGTCGTTGAGCCACTTGCTGGCCGTGCGGATCCGGTAGGAGACGCTGGCGTTGTAGCTGATCGCGTCGCTCACGCGGTAGCGGTAGACGGTGCTGCCGTTGGTGAAGACGGGCACGATGTAGGCGGGGTTGCCGAGCGAGTCGGCGGTGGCCTGGGTGGTGGTCGCCCCGCTGTCGCTGTAGTCGCCGGTGTAGTAGGCCGAGAGGCTGGCGCTCCACGCGGAGCGGCGCCAGCCGAGGGTGGCGCTGCCGCGCCAGGTGGGCGTGGCGCCGCCGACGGCGGCGGAGTTGGTCCCGGCCAGCTCCGTGCGCGGGGCGCCGGCGGCGTTGTAGGCGTGGAAATCGTTCAGGCGCGTCCAGGTGGTGTTGAACGTGAAGTTGCCCAGCGCCAGCCGGGGGAAGCGGTAGGTGAGGTCGAAGTCGAAGCCGTTCACGAACTCCGAGGACTTGTTGAAGTAGGTCGTGCGCAGGATGTCGATCGCGCCGACCACGGCGCGCTGGCTGCTCGCCGGGCGCGTCGAGTTGTAGAGCGCGAAGGCGTCGCGGTCGGCCTGCGTGACGGCGAGGCGGACGACGGAGCCGTCGCCCCGGTAAGCGGCGGTGCCTGAGCCGAGATCGATGGCGCCGATGGCCTGGCCGGCGGCGAGGGCGGCCTGGGTGGCGGCGTTGAGCGCCTGGGTGTCGTCGGCGATGGAGCCGGAGGAGGCGATCACGTTGGCCTGGGCGATTTCCCAATAATCCACGCCGAGGGAGAGGCCCTTGACCAGCGGCACCTCGATGACGAGGCCGGCGGACTTGCCGCGGGATTCCTCGGGCTGGAGGTTGGGATTGCCCGAGGCGACGCTGCGGCGGTTGGAGGGGCCGTCGGTCGGCAGGCCGGTGACGGCGCTGCGGTAGGAGTCGGTGCTGCCGGTGACGGTGCGGATGAGCGTGCCGGTGAAGAGCTGCGCCAGGTTGGGGGCGTGGAAGCCCTCGTTGTAGGAGCCGCGCACCAGCACCCAGGCCAGCGGGCGCCAGGTCAGGCCGAGCTTGGGCTTGGTGGTGTCGCCGAAGTCGGAATAGCTCTCGAAGCGCGCGGAGGCGGAGAGCTCGAGGGACTGGACGAGCGGGAGTTTGAACTTGTTGCCGACGAGCGGGACCACGGCCTCGGCGTAGGCGGCGAGCACGCGCCGGGTGCCGTGCGTGTCGGAGTTGGGCGAGAAGCCGAGGAAATCGTTGGA